>JASFIY010000024.1:0-10414 GCA_050122415.1 Desulfobacteraceae bacterium | reverse complement strand
AAAAATGTGGCGGAGAGAGAGGGATTCGAACCCTCGGTGCCGCTTTTGACAGCACACACGATTTCCAGTCGTGCTCCTTCAGCCAGCTCGGACATCTCTCCGCAAAAAAATGAAACCGGGCTGCCGCCCGCATCCCAAGGACGCCGCCATGGGCCGGTGCGGCCTCCTGCTTCAACCGGAGGCCTGCGGCGCACCCCCGGAAGCCGCTTTGAGCCGAAAAATTGTGGCGGAGAGGGTGGGATTCGAACCCACGATCCCGTTTTTGACAGGATACCGCTTTTCGAGAGCGGGGCCTTCAGCCACTCGGCAACCTCTCCTGAACGCCTCGGCTGCCGATCCCAGCGGAACGCCACCCGATGCGAGGCCGGCGGCGCAGAATTTTCCGGCAAATGGGGGGACCGGCAAGCATGGGATCGGTCCGGCACAGGTATGTCTCATTATACTTTTTGATTTTGACTGTCAATGGCCGATTGTCACTTTCTGCTTGAACTACACCCCCCCTTCTAGTATCTGGAGCCTGATTTAAACCCGAGCGTGCAAGGTGGTTTTTAGATGGCGACTATTCTCCCCTTCAAGGGGATTGTGTACAACCCCGACAAGGTGGGGGATCCGGCGCAGGTGGTGACCCCGCCCTACGATGTCATCTCAAGCGTTGAGCAGCAAACCTTCTACGAAAGGCACCCCCACAACGTTATTCGCCTGATCCTGGGAAAATCCGGCACGCGGGATTCGGCCACGGACAACCCCCACACCCGCGCGGCGGCAGCCTTTCGCCGCTGGCTGGCCGATGGCGTCCTGCGCCAGGACCCGACTTCGGTCTTTTATCTGACCAGCGTCGAATTCCCTTTCGCGGGCGCCATCCGCACCCGTATGGGCCTGATCGCGCGAGTGGGTCTGGAACCCTTCGAGAAGGGCATCATTCTGCCCCACGAGCGCACCTACTCCGCGGTCAAAGCCGAGCGCCTGGGTTTGATGAAGGCCTGCCACGCCAATTTCAGTCCGATCTTTTCGATTTACCCCGACCAGGACGACATCCTGGCATCGCTGCGCCAGGCGGCCGCCGGAACACCGCCGGATATGGATTTCAGGGATGACCGCGAGCATCGCCACCGCTTGTGGCGGATTGGCGACCCGGCCCTTCACGGGCTGATCGCCGCCCAAATGCGGGACCTGCCGATATACATCGCCGACGGCCATCACCGCTACGAAACGGCCTTGGCCTACCGTGATTGGGTTGCAGCCAACCTGCCGGGTTTCGACGCCCGACACCCCGCCAACTTCATCATGATGTATCTCAGCAGCATGGCGGACCCCGGACTGATCATTTTACCCACCCACCGCATGCTGAACCGCGTCAGCCCGATGGCCGCTGCGGCTGTCGGCGCGCGTGCGCAGGCGTTTTTCGACTTTCGCCTTTTCCCTTTCCAGCGGGAAAACATCGCGGCCGCGCAAACGATTTTTCTTGAAGCGCTGGAGCGTTCCGCAGGACAAAACAGCATCGGTGCTGTGTTCAAGGACCGGTCCGAATTTCTGCTGCTGAGCTTAAAGCCCGGGATGATGGCGCAATTTTTCGGCCGCGAGGAGGCCCCCGAAGTCAACGCCCTGGATGTCACCGTTCTCACGCGGGTGATCCTGACCGAGCTGTTGGGGTTCACCCCGGCGGACCTGGACGACAAATCCCTGATCGGCTATTCCAGCGATGCCCGGGAGGTGATTGAAGCGGTTTTGCAGGGCCGCTGCGAGGCCGGCTTCATCCTCAACCCCACCCCCATGACCCAGGTCAAACAGATTGCCGAAAAGGGCCTTGTCATGCCCCGCAAGTCCACCTTCTTTTACCCCAAAGTCATCACCGGGCAGGTCTTCAACACTCTCCTTGAGGAGAGATAGCGACCGTCGGGGGAGATCCCGGGCTCCGCCCGCACCGCTTTTCAGGGCCGCAGCATCGCCGCCAGGGCATCGCTGTGGCCGCCCGCGGCGTCATAAATGAAAAGCGGCGGATCGATCGCCAGCCCGGGCCGAGCGCCTTTGAGACCCTCCACGAGAAGCAGTTTGGCCCCCTCGCCCGGACGGGAATGAATGACCTGCAGCCGTTTGGGCTCCAGCTCCGCCCGCCGCATCTCACAGCAGATATCGGTCAGGCGCTCGGCCGCATAGACCATTACGAAACGCCCGCCCTTTTGCAACATCCGCTCGGCGCAGCCCAGCACGTCGGCCAGGGTGGCGGCAATCTCGTGGCGCGCCAGCGCCCGCTGGGCGCCGGAGCTCACGCGTCCTGCGCGGGCCTTGCGATAGGGGGGGTTGCTGACGACCAGATCGAACGGCGCCAGCTCCTTGCCGGGGCGCAGCTGCCGCAAATCCCCCTCCCGAATTTCGATGGCTGCGCTCATGCCGTTGAGCACCACGTTCTGGCGGGCCAATTCGGCCAGCCCCGGCTGCAATTCCAGCCCCGTGACCCTCAGCCCGGCAAAGCGAAAGACCAGGATCAGCGGCACGATGCCGCAGCCGGTGCCCAGATCCAGAACCCGGTCGCCCGGCCGCGGAAGCGCCAGGCTTGCCAGCAAAACCGCATCGATGGAGAAGCGGTAGCCGTCGCGGGGCTGCCGGACCTCAAGGCGCCCCTCGAAAAAGGCGTCGCTGGTCAACGCGTCATGGACTGTCGCTGTCACCCACCGCCCCGATCTTGAACTTGATGTCCTCCACCCGGGCATCCCCCAGGGCGGCGTTGACAAGCGCGATCATCTCGGCTTTTTGAAACCGAAGCTGCTGAAGCCAGGCCGAGCTGGAGACACTCACCAGCAGCAGACGTCCCTTGAAAGCCGTCGGCCGGGCGTTGCGGGCAATCCGGGCGCCAAGGGCCTCGTCCCAGATATCCCAGACGCGGTGAAGGGCCAGGTCGGGGTTTTTACGACAGGCCCCGAGCACCTGACCGAGCAGTGCGCCGAGAGGGTCGAAGCCCCCTTTTCGGGTGCGATTGTTCACTCCTATCTCCACCCTTGCGGACGACGCCGCTTTCGCGAAAGGCCCTGGAAAAGGATCTGAAGACGCATCCGGCGCGCCCCCTGCGAATGGCCGCGTTTTGCGCTCAACACCCGTCCTGAATGCCCGATTTTGCTTGACTTGCCGCGGCCGCTACCATATCTTCTGGTTTCTTCGGGCGTTCTTTGGGTGTGGACGTCCGATTCGATTCTGGCAAAGGGAGATAACACCTTACAACACCGACAGGAAATATCAAGATGAGTTGGGATTGGGAAAAATTAAAGCAACAGCAGCAGCAGCACCGGGGCGGCCCCCCACCCCAGGTGGATGAAATCCTGCAGAAACTCAAAAACATGAAATTCCGGGGAGGACCGCTGGTCATACTGGCGCTGATCCTCATATTCTTCGGCTCCTCGATGTTCTTCACGGTCAAGCAGGACGAGGTGGGCATCGTGCAGCGCTTTGGCCGCTACGTCCGCACCGCCCAGCCGGGGCTCAACTTCAAGCTGCCCACCGGAATCGAACGGGTCACCAAGGTCAACGTCACGCGGGTGGAGACCGCGGAATTCGGTTTCCGCTCCGGACCCCAAACCAGCCCCTCCCGTTTGGGAACGGCGATCACCGCCGACACCGCCGATTCCCTGATGCTGACCGGGGATCTGAACGTCGCCGTGGTGCCCTGGATCGTTCAATACCGGGTCAAGGACCCTTACAATTTCCTCTTCAAGGTGGAGGATCCCAAGCGCTTGCTGCAGGATATGGCCGAAGCGGCCATGCGGCTGGTGGTGGGAGACCGCAGCATCGACGAGGTGATCTCTAAACGTGATGAAATCGCCGTAGAGGCCAAAGCCGTTCTGCAAACCGAGCTGGACCAGGCGGAAAGCGGCATCCACATCGTCACCATCGAACTGCAGCGCACCAACGTGCCCGGCCCGGTGCAGCCGTCGTTCAACGAAGTCAACCAGGCCACCCAGGAAAAGGAGCAGATGATCTACCGCGCCCGGGAGGACTACAACAAGGCCATCCCGGCCGCTCGCGGTGAAGCCGAGCGGACCATCCGCGCCGCGGAAGGCTATGCGCTGGACCGCATCAACCGGGCCGAGGGCGACGCCACCCGCTTCACCGCCCAATACAGGGAGTATGCCAAGGCGCAGGACGTCACCAAGCGGCGGCTTTACCTGGAGACCATCCGGGAGGTCTTCCCCAAGTTCGGGTCGACCTACATTCTTGATTCGGATCAGAAAAATGTTCTGCCCCTGTTGAACCTGGGCAAAGAAGGCGGTGTGGTAAAATGAAAATCAAAGGCATTATCCTGGTTCTGGTCGTGGCCCTGGTCTTTCTGGGGTTTGCCTCGGCCTACGTGGTGGATGAAACCGAACAGGTGGTGATCACCCAGTTCGGCCGGATCGTCGGGGAACCCAAAACCGACCCGGGACTCAAGTTCAAAATCCCGTTTCTGCAGCAGGCCAACTACTTCCCCAAGATCCTGCTGCACTGGGATGGCGACCCCGGCCAGATTCCGACCCTGGACAAGACCTTCATCTGGGTCGACACCTTCGCCCGCTGGCGAATCGTCGACCCCATCAAGTTCTTTCAAACCGTCAACAACATCAACAGCGCCCAGTACCGCTTGAACGACATCATTGACCCGGCGGTGCGCAACCTGATCACCGAAAACCGCCTGATCGAGACCGTCCGGGCCACCAGCCGGCAGTTGGGCGCGGGTTTCGGCGACGACGAGCAGGCCAAACCGCAGCGCTACCTGATCACCACCGGCCGGCAGAAGATAACCGAAGCGATCCTGAAGCAGGCCCAGCCCAAACTTTCGCCGTTCGGAATCGAGCTTGTGGATGTCAAGATCAAGCGGGTCAACTACGTGCAGCAGGTGCAGGAATCGGTTTACAACCGCATGATCGCCGAACGTCAGCAGATTGCGGAAAAGTTCCGCTCCGAGGGCCGGGGGGAGGCCCAGAAGATTCTGGGTGAAAAAGAGCGTGACCTCAAGCGGATCACCTCCGAGGCCTATCGCACGGCCCAGGAACTGAAGGGTAAGGCGGACGCCGAGGCCACCGCGATTTACGCCAAAGCCTTCAATGCCGACCCGGAGTTTTACTCTTTCATCAAATCCCTTGAAATCTACAGCGACGCGATGAGCGACAAAAGCTCCCTGGTGCTCTCCACCGATTCGGAGTTCCTGAAATACCTCAAGGGCTACCAGGCGCAGCCCTGAGGACGCCGGCAACACAAAAAGCGCCGGTTCTCGGGAAATCCTCCCAGAGGCCGGCGCTTTTTATGCAAGCGTATCAAAAGAGAAGCCTGGTGAGACTACTTACCTTTTCTTCTCTGATGTCTCGTGCGTGCCAACAGCTTTCGATGCTTATGTTTTCTCATCTTTTTTCTTCTTTTCTTGATAACGCTGCCCAACAGATCACCCCCATTCTTCGTTATTTTTGGTATCCCCGCTTTTAGCACCAACTCAAAAAGATTGTCCACTCTTTTTTCTGGCTGCCCCATGCGCCAGCAAAGCGCCGGGCCGGACATCACCCCGCAGCGACCGACGGCTGGTCCGCCCTGCCTCGGAAGCTGCTGCGAAAAGAAGGACAGCCCAAGACAGACCATTCAGCTTGAACACAAAAATAAAATATGCTATTTTTTATAAAAAATCAAGAGGTTCTAAATCAGGTGGAAAGGGCTGCGAACCAGAATCCCATAGCCCGGCGGCGTTTTGGCCCCCGTTTCCAACGGGGCCGAAAGCGCAGCCCCGGCGTGCTTCACCTGGGGCCGACGCGCCATCCAAACCCTTGAGCCAGCAGGCGATTACCGGTGATGTTCACCCCTGAAGATCTCAGCATCGTCAACAATGCGATTGCTTTGGCCGAGGAGCTGGTCAGCAACCATTTCAAGATGTCCACCAATCAATGGCTGCGGCTCAAATATGACGTCAAAACACTGGCATCCTTGAACTCCAGCGAAATCGTGGCGGAGCCATTCGCCCAAATCGTCCGCTACGAGGGCAAACGCGCGGGCAAAGAACTGGGCTCGGCGGCCTATGACTTCTACAAGATATGTCTGCAGGACCACAACATCCTCAAGGCGCTTGCCAAGGCCCCGGGGCTCGCGCTCTTTCCTTTCATACTCTACATCGTCACCCATGAGCTGGTTCACGTAGTGCGGTTCAACACCTTTCTGCAGAATTTCGATGCGTCCGCCGAAGAACGACTGGCCGAGGAGTCCCGCGTGCATGCCATCACCCATCTGATTCTCACCCCCATCCGCTGCAGGGATCTGTCGCCGGTGTTGGCCTACTTCAAGGAATGGCGCCAACCCTTCGAAGGGTTGGCCAGTCCGTGAAGACCCGGCAGAGCGCCCACCCAATGCCACCGGTTGCAACCATGTCCCATGGCCTTAAAAATTTTTGCGGTCGCCTTGACAACCCGAATGAACTGAATATATTTGTCCAGGTTTTTACGGAAAAACACAACTACAGGATTTTTAAAGATTTTTTTCCCGGAGGTAATCGATGCCAATCTACGAGTTTGAATGTACCCAATGCGGTCACATCCAAGAAGCTTTTCAGAGGATTTCCGATAAACCGCTTGAGACGTGCAGTCAATGCTCCGGCAAGCTTCGCAAGCTTATCTCCCACAGCAGCTTCCACCTCAAGGGGACCGGCTGGTACGTTACCGACTACGCCAAATCCACCAAAGGTTCCCCTTCCCCGGCCGCCGAAACAAAGTCGGAATCCAAGCCGACCGAAAAGGCTGCATCAAGCGACAGCGCATCAAAAAAAGCGTGATGTGACACCCCCCTGTAAGACCACTTAAAAAACACAGGGACAATCCCTGAAAACAGAGGTTTCGTCTTCAGGGATATGGTTGGACTCGGACCAAGATACGCAGCAACCAGCTGAAAAACTATACAAAACCGCCTGAAGCGGCAAAAGGTTGACCTCACATTTCGGATGGCGGTGATTCGGGGCGCAACGGGCGCCCTCCCACACCCCAGCCAAAAGCCTGTCGGCAAAGAATCGAACCACACAACCAAGGAGAAAAGAAGCAATGAAACTCAGACCACTGCAGGACCGCATCATCGTTAAACGCGTTGAGGAGGAAAGCAAAACCAAGGGCGGCATCATCATCCCGGACTCCGCCAAAGAAAAACCGGCGGAGGGGATCGTGATCTCGGTCGGCAAGGGAAAGGTGGCCGAGGACGGCAAACTCATCCCGATGGAGGTCAAAACGGGGGACCGCATCTTGTTTGGCAAATACTCGGGTACGGAGGTGAAGGTTGAGGGTGAGGAATATTTGATCATGCGCGAGGACGACGTGCTTGGCATCATCGAATAACTCGGTTCACACTAATATAAGGGAGGTAATTTCGAAATGGCAAAACAGATTAAGTATGACATGAAAGCCCGCGAGGCGATGCTCAAGGGTGTCAAAACGCTTGCAGACGCAGTGGTGGTCACCCTTGGCCCCAAAGGCCGCAATGTGGTGATCGACAAATCCTGGGGCTCCCCCACCGTGACCAAGGACGGCGTCACGGTGGCCAAGGAGATCGAACTGGAAGACAAATTCGAGAACATGGGCGCCCAGATGGTCAAGGAAGTGGCCAGCAAGACCTCTGACATGGCCGGTGACGGCACCACCACGGCCACCGTTCTGGCGCGCTCGATCTACGAGCAGGGCCAGAAACTGGTTGCCGCCGGAAACAACCCCATGGCCATCAAGCGCGGAATCGAAAAGGCGGTGGAGATTGCCGTCAAAGAGCTCCAAAAAATCAGCAAGCCCACCAAAGACCAGCGTGAAATCGCCCAGGTGGGTACCATCTCGGCCAACAACGATGAAACCATCGGCAACATCATCGCCGAGGCCATGAACAAGGTCGGCAAAGAGGGCGTCATCACCGTCGAGGAGGCCAAAAGCATGGAGACCACCCTGGAGGTGGTCGAAGGCATGCAGTTCGACCGCGGGTATCTCTCCCCCTACTTCGTGACCGACCCCGAAAAAATGGTCGTCTCCCTGGATTCCCCTTACATTCTCATCAATGAGAAAAAGATTAGCAACATGAAAGACCTGCTGCCGATCCTCGAGCAGGTGGCCAAAATGGGCAAGCCCCTGCTGATCATCGCCGAGGATGTCGACGGCGAGGCTTTGGCCACCCTGGTGGTCAACAAGCTCAGAGGCACGCTGCAGGTCGCGGCCGTCAAGGCCCCGGGCTTTGGCGACCGGCGCAAAGCGATGCTGGAAGATATCGCCATTCTGACCGGGGGCCAGGTGGTTTCCGAGGACCTCGGCATCAAACTGGAAAACGTGGCCCTGACCGATCTCGGCAAGGCCAAGCGGATCGCCATCGACAAGGACAACACCACCGTCGTAGACGGCGCCGGCGCCCGCAGCGCCTTGGAGGGCCGCGTCAAACAGATCCGCGCCCAGATCGAAGAGACCACCTCCGACTACGACCGCGAGAAGCTCCAAGAGCGTCTGGCGAAGTTGATCGGCGGGGTGGCCGTGATCAATGTCGGTGCCGCCACCGAGACCGAAATGAAAGAGAAAAAAGCGCGGGTTGAAGACGCGCTGAACGCCACCCGCGCGGCGGTCGAGGAGGGTATTGTCCCCGGCGGCGGCGTGGCCCTGGTGCGCTGTCTGGCCGCACTCGACAAGATCAAGATCAAGGCCGACCAGCGGCTGGGGGTCAAGGTCGTCATGCGCGCCGTCGAGGAGCCGCTGCGGCAGATCGCCAACAATGCCGGCTTTGAAGGCTCCGTGGTGATCGACAAGGTCAAGGCCTCGGAAGGGGCTTTCGGCTACAACGCTGAAACCAATGTTTACGAAGACCTGATCGAGGCCGGCGTCATCGACCCGACCAAGGTGGTGCGCTTTGCGCTGCAAAATGCCGGCAGCGTGGCCGGCCTGATGCTCACCACCGAGGCGATGATCGCCGACAAACCCGAAGAAAAGTCTGAGGCCATGCCGGGAGCCGGTGGCGGCGGCATGGGCGGCATGGGCGGTATGGGGGGCATGGGCGGCATGATGTAGCCCCCCTTCTTCCCAGAACATACGGTCAAAGAGCCCCACGAAAGCCTGCGC
Organism: Desulfobacteraceae bacterium; assembly: GCA_050122415.1. GTDB lineage: Bacteria > Desulfobacterota > Desulfobacteria > Desulfobacterales > JAABRJ01 > JAABRJ01. The sequence goes on along the minus strand of JASFIY010000024.1, from coordinate 1,349 downwards.
GCGGATCCGCGTGCAGGCTTTTTTAATTCTGCGCGCACAATGACGCGGCCCTATAGTCAAGTTTATTTCCGATCTTCCGATACTAACCATGATGAACCGGTGACAGGAAAGCCAGGGTTAACCACTGCAAATTCGGAGCAATCGATGTTCAAAAAAAGACTGTTGAGCGTTTTGGGCAGCGTTTTCATCCTTCCCACCCTCCATTCCCTCTGCTGGGCGGCGGCGGCAAACCACCAGCCGCCGACACGCGCACAAGAGACCGGCTACTACTACACGGTCAGAAAAGGAGACACCCTCTGGGATTTATCCGAGCGTTTCTTCGGCTCCCCATTTCAGTGGCCCGAAATTTGGAAGGAAAACCGTCAAATCCACAACCCCCATCTGATTTTTCCCGGGGACCGCATCACGCTTTTCCAGGGCCGATATGCGGGCGGCGCCGACCCGGGGCTTGCAAGCGGCACCGCTGCCGGCCACGGCAGCCGGGCGGGGTTTTTCACTTATCAGGAAATGGACAGCATCGGCTTTATCCGTGAAGAGCCCATAGCCCCCTTCGGAACCATCGTTAAAACCGCTGAAGACAAAATGATCACCGGCACCCACGATGTGGTCTACATCAAGTCGGCGACCGACACCCCGCTTGCGGTGGGATCGCTTTTTACCACCTATCGGGTATTCACCCCTCTGGTGGAAAAAAAGACCCGGAAAAAAATTGGAGTCCAGCATTACATGACCGGGGTGGTCGAAATTACCCAGTCCGATGCCCAGGTGGCGATGGGCAAAATCGTCAGGGTCTATCGTGAAATTCGACCCAACGACCATTTGATCCCTTACCAGAGTCGTTCCTCAGAGGTGAAACTCCAGCAAAGCCCACCGGAGATGACCGGCAAACTGATCATCTCCGAGGAGAACACGAACGAAATCGGGGACAACATGATCGCCTTTATCGACAAAGGGGCCAGCGACGGCATTCAACCGGGCCAGGTGTATGCCATTTACGAACAGCAATATGTTTGTGTCGATCCCCAGTCGAAAGAGGCGGTGGCACTGCCGGCCGATGATTTAGGAAAATGCCTGGTGCTGCATGCCGAAGATACCACCGCCACGGTACTGATCACCGAGGCCCGGCGCAACATTCAACCGGGGCTCCCCATCCGCGCCGCCCGGCACTGAAGACGGCCGGGGCCGTGTGCGCAGGCCCCGCAAACTGCCGCCCCAAAAAGATGAGCGCCCCCTTTGGCGAATCGCTGCCGAAGGGGGCGCTCATTTACCCCAAAAGCAAAAACCCCGGCGAACCCCTCTCAATCCCCTTTCCGCCCGCGGTTCACACCTTCTCCCACGTCACCCGCAAC
>JASFIY010000023.1:0-10486 GCA_050122415.1 Desulfobacteraceae bacterium | reverse complement strand
ATTCTGTTGACCGTCCCCTGCTTCCATGACAACCGCTTTGCCGGACAGCTCTTCGTCTGGTTGGGGCATGCGGCTCTCTATCATCTTTTAGAGTACGGCCCGCCGGATGACGACAGGCCCACCCGCCTGATGACCGCCGCCGGGCAGCTGATCCGCCCGCCCGGGGAGTCGTCCTGCCCGCTGGCCCCCCATCTGACCCCGGAGCGCATCGACCGGCTGCTGAAGCAGGATTTCGACGTCCTCAAGGCCTCCTTCGGCGGCCGCGGACAAACGGCGATGCTGACAAGCAGCCTGCCGATCCCCAACACACCCCTCTACCTGATAGCCAGTATTCCGGCCAGCGAGGTCACCGGCACCCTGGCCCCGTGGCAGCTTCTGGTGGGGACCGGCTCCCTGGCGGCCGTTATTCTGGCGGTGCTGGCCGCCCTGATGCGCGTCAATACCCAAAACCTGGTTCTCAGAACGCAGTTTGAATCCTCCGAGAGTCAACAGGCCATGCTGGCCGCCAAAAACAGACAGTTGGAGGAGGAAATCCGCCGGCGCGGTGAAATCGAGAAGGCCCTCGAAGAACAGCGTCTGCTGCGGGTGCATTCCGATCGGCTGCGGTCTCTGGGCGAGATGGCCGCCGGCATCGCCCACGAGCTGAACCAGCCCCTGGTGGGGGTTCGCGGGATGGCGGAGCTCATCGTTCTCAGCACCGAAAACGAGCGCGGCTTTTCGCGGGACAAAACCCGCAAAAAAGCCGCCATCATTCTCGAGCAAGCCGACCGGATGGTCCACATCATCCAGCATGTGCGCCTGTTCGCAAGAGAATCCGGCCAACCCGAAACCTCGGTTGTCGACCTCAACGATGTGGTCCAATCCGGCATCGGTCTTCTGAAGGCCCAGTTCAGGGCCCACGGACTGCGCCTGGAGACCGCGCCGGCCCACATGCAGCTGCCGGTCCGGATCAACCCCTATTCGGTGGAAGAGGTGCTGCTCAATCTCCTCACCAACGCCCGCGACGCCCTGGAAACCCAAAAACAGACCGACGGCCCCGGTTTCAGTCCCCGCATCCGGATTGCAACCTTCTATGCCTGCCGCAACGGCGCCGCCACCGCCGGGTTCAAGGTCGAGGACAACGGCGGCGGCATCCCAACAGAGATCGCCGAGCGCGTCTTCGATCCCTTCTTCACCACCAAGGGTCCCGACAAAGGCACCGGACTGGGGCTTTCGATCTGCAAAACGATCATCGAGGATCTGGGCGGAAGGATCCGCTTCACCACCGAGAAGTCCCGGGGAACCACCTTTACGGTCACTTTTCCCTTCCATGCCGGCCGCGACGAGGAAAAAAATGGGAACCCCGAAGCCGTTCAAAATCCTGGTGGTGGATGACGAGGAGGTCGTCCGCTGCACCGTGGAGATGTTTCTGGACTTTCTGGGCCACAGCGCCGTTTGCGTCAAAGACGGTCAGGCGGGCATCAGCGAACTCCAAGAGAACGACTACGACGCGGCCATCGTCGACATCCGCATGCCCGGAATCAGCGGGCTGGATTTTCTGGCACGCGCCAAGGAGATCCGGCCGGAAATTCCGGTAATTTTGATTTCAGGCCACGGCGGCGATCAGACCCGGATCGAAGCCCACGAAGGGGGAGCCTTTGACTTCCTGGCAAAACCTTTTCGCCTGGAGGCCATCCGCCAAATAATCGAAAACATCCACACCAGCCGGGAGACCGGCTCCGAAAAGCACCCCGCCCACACGCCCCCGTGAAGCCAACGGCGCAGTCACCCCGCCGGCCAGGTTTGCGGCGTGAGTCCTCTCGGCCGGGAGAGCCGCCTGCGGCGCAGCGGGGCGGCCAAAAAAGCGTTGCCTCCAAAAGGGGTTGATGGTAGTAGGGTTTTTTTGCCCCGCACCTGCGGACCAGGGCGGGAGCGGCGACGACCCAAGCGGGGGGCCGCTTGCTGCGGCCCGCCATGCACACGAAAGCCCATGCCTTTTCCGGCCCTCACCACCCTATTTCAGACCGTGCGGGGCACCTCGGGCCCCGGGGCCCCTGCCCCCCGTGAACTCCGGTTGGACGAACCGCTGAACGTTCTCGGGTGGGTGCTGTCCTACGACGTGCCGGAGCGCTTCTACTTCCGCCACAAGCAGGGAGCCTATGAAATCGGCGGCCTCGGCGCGTCCGTCGTGCTGGCCTCCGACGACCTGCCCGAGGTGGCCGCCGGGCTGCAGCGCATCTGGCGGCAGACTCCCGAGCAGCGGGTTTACGGCGGCATGAAATTTCTGCCCTGCGGCTACCGCTCGCCGGAGTGGCGCGGTTTCCGCCGTTTCCGCTTCCATATCCCGCTGGTGGAAATCATCCGGAACCCGGAGGGGCTGCGGGTCCGTTTCCATGGACCGGAGGATGCGGCCCTGGGTGCGGCCCTGGGGCATCTCGAAAGGCGCCGAAGGCCTCCGGCGGCCCCTGGCGCACCCCGCATCAGCGCCATCCGCGACATTCCCGAACCCATGATCTGGAACGAGATGGTGTCAAGCGCCCTGACCGAAATCCAGGGCCGCGCGCTGGACAAGATCGTGCTGTCGCGCAAAAAGGTGTTGGAAGGCACTTGGGAAATCGCCGAACTGATGACGCGCCTGGCCGCCTTCAATGACGAGGCCTTTGTTTTTCTGCATCAGATCGGCAACGCGACGGCCTTCATGGGCCGCTCGCCCGAGCGCCTCTTCTCCCTACAGGTGGGCTGCCTGGAGACCGAGGCCGTGGCCGGCACCCGGCCCCGCGGCACGACCCCCGAGGAGGACCGCCGGCTGGCCTGCGACCTCCTGCAGTCTACCAAAGAACTGCAGGAACACCGCATCGTGTCGTGCTTTATGGAGGAGCGCCTCGGCCGGCACTGCCGAAGCTATGACATACTTGACCGTGAAGCGGTGGTCAAACTCTGCGGGGTACAGCACATCGTCACCCGCTACTGCGGGATGCTGCGAAACGGCATGACCCCGCTGGAGGCGGTTTTGTCGCTGCACCCCACCCCGGCCGTGGGCGGCACCCCCACGGCGCAGGCCTTGGCGCGCATCGGCGCCTGCGAGCCCTTCGAACGCGGCTGCTACGCCGCGCCCATCGGCTGGATGAGCCGCTGCGAGGCGGAGTTTGCGGTGGGCCTGCGCTCCGCCCTGCTCAACGGCCAGAACCTGCACGTCTACGCCGGCGCCGGGATCGTCGCCGGGTCCGAGCCCCGGGCCGAATGGGCCGAAACCGAGCAGAAGATGGGCACCTTTCTCTCGCTTTGCCACGGGGGGTGAGCCCATGGGCCGGCCGGAGACCGAAGGGGAGTTAAATGCGCGCTGGGCGGCCGTCATCGTTGATGAGCTGGTCCGAAGCGGCGTCGCGGTCTTTTACGTCTCGCCGGGCAACCGCAATGTGCCCCTGATCGCCGCCCTGACCCGCGAGCCGCGCGCCCGGATCAGGCTGGCCGTGGACGAACGCGGCGGCGCCTACTGCGCTCTGGGCCATGCCCGCGCCACGGGCCGGCCGGCGGCCGTGGTCTGCACCTCGGGCACCGCGCTGGCCAACTACCTCCCGGCTGTCATCGAGGCCCACCGCGACGAGCTGCCTTTGATCGTCCTGAGCGCCGACCGGCCGCCGGAACTGATCGACAGCGACGCCAACCAGACCATTCGGCAAGTGGGCGTCTTCGGCGGCTTCTGCCGCATGGTACTCGACCTGCCCTGCCCCAGCGAGACCTACCCGACCCACGCGCTGCGCATGAAGCTCGACCAGGCCGCCGCGATCCAGGACGGCCCGGTGCATGTCAACTGCCCGTTCCGCGAACCGCTGCTGCCGCCCCCGGCTGACGAACGCCAGCCCCAGCCCGTGAAGCGCGGCCCCACGCCGGCCGCCGCCGGCCCGCAGACGCTTTTCACCCCGGTGGAAGCCGTGCCGACGGACCTTGGGCCGGTGCTCGACAGCCTGCACGCCGCCCGCCGCGGCCTGGTGGTGGTCGGGCGGGTGGACCCCCGGGACGACGCGACGGCCGTCGGCCCCCTGGCCGCCGCCCTGGGCTGGCCCGTCTACTGCGACGTGGGCGCCTCCCTGCGGGGACGGCTGCCGGGAGCCGGGCGCCTCTTCAGCCTGGATCACCCCGAAGCCCTGCGCCTGGTCCAGGCCTACGACCCCCGCACGATCCTGCAGTTGGGCACCGGTCTGGTCTCCAAAAACTACTACGGCCGACTGCTGGACCGCGAGCGCCGGACCCTGGTGGTGATCAGCCCCCGGCAGGGCTACCGCGACCCCTCCCACCAGGCGGCCTTGCGGGTGCGCGCCACGATCCGCGGGTTCTGCCGCGCGCTGGACCTCTCCCGCCTGGCCCCGCCGGACGCGGGCCCCACCGGAGAGCTGCTGACCGCCATGGACCGCCTCTGGGGGGCCATCCAGGCGGCGACCCCGGCGGAGGTGCTCAGTTTTCCCGTCATCGCCCGCATCCTGTGGCAGGCTCTGCCCGACGGGGAGGGCCTCTTTCTGGGCAACTCGCTCACCATCCGGGTGTTCGACCAGCTGCGCGTGGCGGACCTCAAGGAGGTGCGGGTGATCACCAATCGCGGGGTCAGCGGCATCGAAGGCCAGATCGCCACTGCCGTGGGCTTTGCCGAGGCCGCCGGCCGGCGCGTTACGGCCGTGCTCGGGGACGTCTCCCTGCTGCACGACCTCAATTCGCTCCTGCTGGCCAAGACCAGCGCGGCGCCGGTGGTGATTGTGGTGATCAACAACCGGGGCGGCCGGATCTTTGACCGGCTGCCGGTGGCCCGCTTCCCCGAAATCGCCGCACCCTGGGTTACCACCCCGCACGCCATGCACTTTGCCGATGCCGCGCGCCAGTTCGATCTGCCCTACGGCCTGGCGACGACCCCCGGGGAACTCGCCGCCGCCTACGACGCCGCCCTCGCGGCCGGCGATAGCCGGCTGCTGGAAGTGGCCCTGGCGCCGGAAACGGACCTGACAACCTTCCACCAAATCCAGGCGGTGCGGCTGACGCCCCCCGCCTGAGAGCGCAATCGACACGGGTTCCCGGCGGCTCGCGGCCGCCGGCTGCAAACCAACCCGGCAGAAAGGACGGCATGATATCCGCAATTTTCGATCCGACCGCCTGGGAGCCGGTGCCCGGCACCGGCTTCAGCGACATCACCTATCACCGCGCCAAGGCCCACGGCACGGTGCGCATCGCGTTCAACCGGCCCGAGGTGCGCAACGCCTTCCGGCCCCAGACCGTGGACGAGCTCTACCGGGCCCTGGACCATGCCCGCATGACCACCGACGTCGGGGTGGTCCTGCTGACCGGCAACGGGCCATCGCCCAAGGACGGCGGCTGGGCCTTCTGCTCGGGCGGCGACCAGCGCATCCGCGGCCGGGACGGCTACTACTATGCCGGGGAGGACGGCCTCGACCCGGCGCGCACCGGGCGGCTGCACATCCTGGAGGTCCAGCGTCTGATCCGTTTCATGCCCAAGGTGGTGATGGCGGTGGTGCCCGGCTGGGCGGTGGGGGGCGGGCACAGCCTGCACGTGGTCTGCGACCTGACCATCGCCTCGGAGGAGCACGCCCTTTTCAAACAGACCGATGCCGACGTGGCCAGCTTCGACAGCGGCTACGGTTCGGCCTACCTGGCGCGCCAAGTGGGGCAGAAGCGCGGTCGCGAGATTTTTTTCCTGGGGCTGGACTATTCGGCCCGGGAGGCTCTGGCGATGGGCATGGTCAACCGCGTGGTGCCCCACGCCCGCCTTGAAGCCGCCGCCCTGGAGTGGGCCGCGATCATCAATGCCAAGTCGCCGACGGCCATCCGAATGCTCAAGTTCGGCTTCAACCTGATCGACGACGGCCTCGTGGGGCAGCAACTCTTCGCCGGCGAGGCCACGCGCCTGGCCTATGCCACCGAAGAGGCCCAGGAGGGCCGGAGCGCATTTCTGGAAAAGCGCCCCAAGGATTTTTCGCGCTTTCCTTGGCACTTCTGACGTCGTCGTGCGGTTTTTTGCAGAGGGGAACTTATACGGGTACTTTGGGTTGAAGCCCGGATTGCCCAATTCTCACATACCTTTGTTCATTTTCTTTTGCGGAAAAGAAAACGAACCAAAAGAAACCGCCCACGCCCCGGGGCCCTGCGGGCTGCCCTGCGCTTCTCACAGCCGGCGGGCCCTGTGGAACTCGCTTACGCTCAAACAGCCACAGGGCCTTTTTCGCCGGCCGCTGCGATGCTCGGCCCGGGACGACGGGACACAAAACCCCCGACTGCATGACGCCATGGAAAAACGGCTGTCACCATTAAAGAATGCCATACCTGCGGGGACTGTGGTTAAATTTTTTGAGGGCCCTGCATGCGCATCGTGACGGCAACCGTGTTCGCTTTCGAACTGCCCTGCCGCACCCCGCTGCCGGTGGGGGGCGCGCGGATCACCCGCCGGTCGGGGCACCTGCTGGTGCTGCGCGACGAGAGCGGAAGGGCGGCGGCCGGGGAAGCCGCGCCGCTGCCGGGCCGGCGCGACGGCGCAGCCGGCCGCTGCCTTGGGGCGCTGCGCGCCTGGGCCGCGCGGCTGTCCGGTGCGGCCTGGGACCCGACGCGCTTCGATCCCCGGGCGCCGTTGATGGGCCTCCTGCCGCCGGCGCCGGCGCATGAGGCCGACCCCGATGCGCTCTTTGCCGTGGAAAGCGCCCTTTTCTTTCTGGCCGCGGGCCGTGCCCCCCACCGCCTGAAGCTTTTGGGCGGCGACCCGGCGGCGGCCGACGGTGTTCCGGTAAACGGCCTCTTCCTGCCGGAGGAGGACACGGCGCGCCAGGCCGCCCGTCTGCGGCGGTCGGGGGTCACGACGGTCAAAGTCAAGATCGGACAGCTGCCGCCGGAGGTCGAGATCCGCCGGGTCCGCGACCTACACGCCCGGTTGGGCGCGGGGGTCCGCCTGCGCCTGGACGGCAACCGGCTCCTGACGGCCGCCGAGCTGCGCCGCTACCACCACGGACTGCAGGCCCTGCCGGTGGAATACGTGGAGGAACCGGTGCGCGGGGACGACCTGGAGGCCGTCCCCGGCGTGCCCTGGCCGCTGGCCGCGGACGAACTGGCCGGCCGCTACCTGGACCCAGCCCGCCCCGACCTCAAATGCCTGCCGGTGTGCTGCGCTGCGGTGGTGATCAAGCCGACCCTCTTCAGCGGCCTGCACCCCCTCTGTCGGCTGCTGGCCGCCGCCGGGCCCGACAGCCCCCGGGTGGTGCTGAGCTCCGCCTGGAACACCGGCATCACCCTGACCCTCCTGGGGATGCTGGCCGCCGCGTCGCCCGCCACGGCCCGCAGCGCCCACGGCCTGGACACCTTGGGCTATTTTGACGCCGACGTCGTCACCGAATCCCCGGTGGTGGCCGGCGGGCGCCTGCACCTGCCGGCCTGGGCCGGAAACGGCGAGCTGCGCTTGAACACCGCCGTCGTGCGCCGGGTGGCGCCGTGAGAAGCGCCTGCTGGACCGCGGACGGTCTGGACCTGGCGGCGCTCTTCGCCCGGCACGCGGAGCGCCCGGCCATCCTGCAGGGCGACGGCTGCCTGAGCTGGGGCACGGTCGGCCGGCGGGTCGCCGGGGCCGCGGCCGGGCTGCGGGCCCTGGGAATCCGGGAAGGCCGGCGGGTGGGGTTTTGGGCCGAAAACCGGCCGGCGCATTTTATCACCCTGCTGGCCTGCTGGGCGTGCGGGGCCGTGTTCGTGCCGCTCAACTGGAAAGCGCCGCCGGCGGCGGTGTCGCAAGGGCTGCCGCTGGACCTGCTGGTGACCGAAGGCCGAGGCGAACCGGCCGTGGCCGAGCGCACCGTCCCGCTTTCGGTCCTCAGCGATTGCCATCCGGCAGCGGGCAGGCGGCGGCCGCTGCCGCTGGTGCCCCTTGAGCGCGAGGCCGCCATCATCTTCACCTCCGGGAGTTCCGGGCCGCCCAAGGGGGTGGTCCACACCGTCGCCAGCTTTTTGTACAGCGCCGACGGCACCGCCCGCTTTTACGGCTTGGAGCCCCGGGACACCTGGCTGGTGAGCCTGCCGCTGTTTCACGTCGGGGGTCTGCTGGTATTCGTCCGCTGCCTGCTGGCCGGGGCGGCCGCCGTCTTTCCACCCAGCCTGGCGGCGATCGGCGCAGCCCTGGTCTCGCGCCGGCCGACTTTCCTCTCCCTGGTGCCCACCCAGCTGCTGCGGCTGCTCGACGACCCCCTCGCCGTCAGCGCCCTGCGCGGCTGCAGGGCCGTTCTGGTGGGGGGTGCGGCCCCCGCGGCAGACCTCATGAACCGCTGCCGCGACCTGGGGATCCCGGTTTCGCCCACCTACGGCGCCAGCGAAACCTGCGCCCAGGTCACTGCCGTAGCGCCGGACGCCCCCCGCGAGGACCTGGCCAGCGCCGGCCGCCCCCTGCCCCACCGCCGGGTGCGGCTGGGGTCGGGCGGCAGAATCGCGGTGGGGGGCAGGACCCTGCTCTCCCACTACGTGACCGCCGACGGGGTCACCCGGCCGGTTGAAAACGGCTGGCTGCAGACCCCCGACACGGGCCGCTGGGACGGCCGCGGCAATCTCGTGGTGCTGGGCCGAAGCGACCTGATCTTCCAGGCGGGGGGCGAAAACATCAACCCCGAGGAAATCGAGGATCATCTGCTGGCGCTGCCGCAGGTTCTGGCGGCGGTGGTGGTGCCGGTGCCGGACCCCGAATTCGGCCACGTGCCCTGGGCGCTGGTGGCGACCTCCGGCCCGCTGGACGGGGCCGGCCTCGCTGCGGCCCTGAGAAAAAAGCTGGCGGGTTTCAAGGTGCCCAAACGCTTTCTGCCCCTGGCGGCGGCCGGGTGCGAGGCGGACGCCAAACCCGACCGGAGCGCCCTGGGGCGCTGGGCGGAAAGGACGGCTGCGACCGATGGCTCCCGGAGCGACAACCCTTAGCTGGCGCAGCCGGCCTCGCGGCGGGGAGCGGGTGCTGGTGCTGCTCCACGGCTTCATGGAAACCGGCGCTGCCCTGGCGCCGCTGGCGCACCGACTAGAGCCCTCGGTGGAGGTCCTTTTGCCCGACCTGCCGGGGCACGGGGGGTCCCCGTTTTCCGCCCTGCCGGCAAACCGGCGCCCGCAGGATGTTCCCGGGGCGGCCCGCTTGGTGCTGGACGACCTGACCGCCCTGGGGGTGGCGCGCTTTTTCCTCTACGGCTATTCCATGGGCGGACGGGTGGCCCAGTTGATGACGGTTTGCGCGCCCGAGCGCGTGCGCGCCCTGATCCTGGAGTCGGCGGGTTTCGGCCTGGCGAAGGAAGGCGCGCGCGCCCGGCGCCGGGCCGCGGATGCGGCGCTTTTGGCAAAGGTCAAAAGCCGGCGGGATTTCGCCCGTTTTCTCCGGCGCTGGCATGCCCTGCCGCTCTTCTGCACCCTGGCGGGCCATCCCGATCTCGCGGCGCTGATCCGCGCCAAGAAGCGCAACCACCCGGCCGAGCTGCGCCGCGCCCTGGCCGTGTTGGGCCCCGGCCGCCAGCCGTTCACCCCGCCGCTTTTGGCCCCCACCGGGGTGCCGATCCACTACCTCTTCGGCTGCCGGGATCAGAAGTACCGCCGGACGGCCGCGGACGCCGGCCGCCGCCTGCCCGGGATGGTCTGCCACCCCTTCGCGGCCGCATCCCACAACGTGCACTTCCAGTTTCCGGATGCCGTCGCCGCGCTGATCCACCGGATCCTGGCGCCGCCCACCCGGGCCGCGGGCACACCGCCGGAGGACACCCCGTGACGCCCAAAGGTAAAGCGCTGCTGTGCATCGGACACCGCGGGGCCTGCGCCCACGCGCCGGAAAACACCCTCGCCTCGGTCCGCAAGGCCCTGGAACTGGGGGCGCCGTGCCTGGAAATCGACGTCTACCATGTGGACCGGCACCTGGTGGTCTTCCATGACGACCGCCTGGAACGGACCACCAACGGGACCGGCTACCTGCGGGCGCAGCGCTTCGAGACCCTGCGCACCCTGGACGCCGGCTGCGGCGAGCGGATCCCGACCCTGGAGGAGGTTTTCGAGACCGTCGACCGCCGGGCGGGGGTCAACATCGAACTCAAGGGTCCGGCCACCGCCCGGCCGGTGGTCGGGCTGCTGGCCGAGCTGCGCCGCGGCGGCTGGCCGGATGAGTTGATCCTGGTGTCCTCCTTCGACCACCGCCAGCTGGCCGAGGTGCGCCGGCTGGACCCCGGCATCAGGATCGGGGCCCTGATCGTCGGCCTGCCGGTGAACGACGCCGCCTTTGCCGCCGCCCTGGGGGCCTACTCGGTCCACCTCTCACTGGAGTTCATCGACCGGCGCTTCGTGGCGGACGCCCACGCCCGCGGCCTGCAGGTGTTCGTGTTCACGGTGAACCACCCGGAGGACATCCGCAAAATGGCGCAGTTGGGGGTGGACGGCGTCTTCACCGACTTTCCCGAGCGTGTTCTGGGCCTGTACCCCCAAACCCGGCCACCGCTGGGCTGGGGGCCGCCCCAGCCGCCGGCCG
>JASFIY010000022.1:0-10551 GCA_050122415.1 Desulfobacteraceae bacterium | reverse complement strand
AGGACGCGGACCCCCCGGGCGCCGAGCCTCGCGGCCAAGGCCGCGGCGTTCAGCCCCGGGTGGACCACCTCGAAAAAAACGATGTTGGTGTATACCCGGTCGGGATCCAGTCTCAGACCTTCGGTGGCCGCCAGCCGCCGCGCCAGACGACGGGCGTGGTGGTGGTCTTCGGCCAGCCGCGCCACCATCTCCTCCAGGGCCACGATCCCGGCGGCCGCCAAAACGCCGGCTTGGCGCATCCCGCCGCCGACCTGTTTGCGCATCCGGCGCGCCCGGGCGATAAAGGCCGCCGAGCCGCAGACCATGGAGCCCACCGGGGCCGCCAGCCCCTTGCTGAGGCAGAAGGAGACCGAGTCCGCCGGCCCCGCCAGGGCGGCCGCCGACTCGCCCAGCGCCACGGCGGCGTTGAACAGGCGGGCGCCGTCAACGTGCAACCGCAGCCCGCAGCGCCGGGCCAGCGCCCCCGCCCGCTGCATGTAAGCCACACCCAGGGGGGCGCCGCTGCAGCGGTTGTGGGTATTTTCCAGAATCAGCAGCCGGCTGGCCGGGAAGTGGATGTCTTCGCCGCGGACCGCCGCCTCCACGGCCCCGAGGTCCAGGGTGCCGTCGGGCTGGTTGGGCACCGTGCGCGGGTGGATCCCGCCGACGGCCGCACACCCGCCCTGCTCGTAGTAGAAGACGTGGGACTGGTCCCCCAGAATCACCTCGTCGCCCCGGCCGCAGTGGGTCAACTGGCTCACCAGGTTGGCCATGGTGCCGCTGGCGACGAACAGCGCCGCGTCCTTGCCGGTGAGTTCGGCCGCCATCTCCTCCAGGCGCCTCACCGTGGGGTCCTCGCCGTAAACGTCGTCGCCCACCTCGGCGGCCGCCATGGCCTTGCGCATGGCCGCCGTGGGGCGGGTAAGGGTGTCGGAGCGCAAATCGACGGTTCGCATGGCCACCTCTTGCCCGGGGGCAGAAATGACGGGTTTCGGGATGAAAAAGGCTTCGCCCACGCCCACTGCAGGGACGGGCGGGGCTTGGCGCATCAGGGGTTGATTATTTGAAGCGGGCGGGGGATTGTCAACCCATTTTTGAAGGGCGGGCCGATCGCCCGCGGGCCGGACGCCGGGCAAAACGGGTCCATGGAACCGTGCCTAGCGGTTTTTGAAGAAATTGACGACGAAGGTGATGTGCCGCCTCATGGCCTCCAGCGCGGCCTGTTCGTCGTGGGCCCGGATGGCCTCGGCAATGGCAGTGTGCTGCGCCACAATCAGGTCGATATTGCCCGGAACCTCGTAGAGCTGCCGGAGGCTTTCCCTGATCCCCACGAAGAGAAAATCATAGAAATTGCGCATGATGTAGACCTGCAGGGGATTTTTGGTGGCGTAGGCGACGGCCATGTGAAAGGAGGTGTCGGCCTGGGTGCCCAGCCGCCCGGAACGAATCGCGCGGGCCATCTCCTGGAGGCTGTTTTCAAGGAACTGAACGTCCTTGTCGTCGGCGCGCCGGGCGGCCAGGGCGGCCGCATTGCACTCCAGCCCCATGCGGACCTCCAGCAGGTCCTGGATGGACGCCCCCTGGCTTTCCATCGCCAGGGCCACGACGTTTCTCTCGGCGGAATCCTGACGGCGCACAAAGGTCCCCTGACCCTGGCGGTGCTCCAGCAGCCCCAGCACCACCAGTTTGTTGATGGCGTTGCGCACCGTGGTGCGGCTGACTTTCAGGGCCTCGGCCAGTTCCCGCTCGGGCATCAACTGATCGGCGGGCTTGAGTTCGCCCCGGAAAATCAGCTCCCGGAGCTGCTCGAAAACCTGGTCTGAAATACGTTTGGGGGTGATCGGCTTCAGTGAGATTGTCATGTCTTGGCTCTCAGGGACTCCGCATACAGTTGCACCGGGTGCCGGACCGCCACGCGATCCCCGGCGCGCGACAGGGCGTCGGAGAGCTGCAGCATGCACGCCGGACATCCTGTGGCCACCACCGCCGCGCCCGAGGCCTGAACGTTGTCGCGCTTGCGCTGCCCGATGGCGGCGGACAAATCGTAGTACTGCAGGTTGAAGCTGCCGCCCATGCCGCAGCAGGTGTCGGCCTCGGGCATTTCCACCAGGCGGTAATCGGGGTTGGCCGCGATCACCGCCCGCGGCTGGGCGGCGACGCCCAGGGATTTCTTGAGGTGGCAGGGGTCGTGGTAGGTCACCGCCACGGGCTCGCCGCCCTTGCGCCGTTCGCGCGCCGGCAGCCCGACCTCGTCCACCAGGAATTGATTGATGTCCATGACCCTGGCGGCCAAACTTTCCACCCGGGCCCGCAGGGCGGCCGTCTCCTCGCGCATCATCATCGGCCACACCTTGCGGATGGTGGCGGTGCAGGTGGCACAGGCGGTGACCAGGAAATCCCAGCGGCCGGCCTCGAAAAGGGCGAGGTTGTGGCGCACCAGCCGCCCGAAGGTCAAGGTGTCCCCGGATGAAACCGCCGGAATCCCGCAGCAGGCCTGCCCGGAGGGCATGTAGATGCCAACCCCGTGAAACTGCAGCACCTCCACGGCGGCCCGGGCGATATCGGGAAAAAACTTGTCCAGCAGGCAGCCGACGAACAAGGCCGCCCGCGGGCGTGCGTTTGCCGACGGGCTGTCCAGCTCGGGCTGCAGGCGGTGGAAAGGCTCCCGCGCCAAGCCCCGGAAATGGCGGTCCCCGATCAGCGGGGTCATGATCCGCGCGCAGGAGGTGCCGATCACGTCGTTGACCTCGCGGGTGAAGATTCTCTGAAATCTGGCACCCCAGGCCATCAGGTTGTCGAACAGCTCGGGGTGGGCCAACATCCCGCGCAGTATCGCTTTTTTGGCCGGCGGCAGGCCCATGAAGCCCGTCAGAATCGCCCGGGCCTGCAGAAATATCTCCGTCACGCTGACCCCGGAGGGGCAGTTGGCCGCACAGGAACCGCAGAGCAGGCAGCGGTTGAGGCGCTCGTAAACCCCCCGGGGGTCCTGGAACAGCTCCTGCAACAGCCCGTCGAGCAGCGCCAGTTTGCCGCGCGCCACGTCCGCCTCGCGCCCGGTCTGGGCGAACACCGGGCAGACCGCCTGGCACATGCCGCAGCGCATGCACACCACCAGCTGCTCCTCCAGCTTTTTCATCAACCGCACGAGTTCCCGCATGCTGGCCATGATCAGCCTCCGATGATCTTGCCGGGGTTGAGGATGTTGTTGGGGTCCAGGGCGGCCTTGACCCGTTTGGAGTACAGGATCGTCGCCGGGCTGGTCTCCTTTTCCAGGAAACACGACTTGGCGATGCCGGTGCCGTGCTCGCCGGAGAGGGTGCCCCCCAGGGCCAGGGCCCGGTCGAAAATGTCCGCGATAGCGGCCTCGACCTTTTGCCACTCGGCCTTGTCGCGGCGGTCGGTGAGGATCGTGGGGTGCAGGTTGCCGTCACCGGCATGCCCGAAGGTGCCGATGGCGATGCCGTAGCGGGCGCTGATGGCCTGAATGGCGGCGACCATCGCGGGGATCTGGCTGCGGGGGACCGTGGCGTCCTCCAGCACCAGGGTCGGACGCAGTTTGGCGAGGGCCGAGAGCGCCGTCCGGCGGGCCGCCCAGACCTTGTCACGCTCCGCGGCGCTCTGCGCCACCCGGATATCGACGGCGCCCTTGCGGCGGCAGATGGCCTCCACCTTGGCGGCATCATCCTCCACCTGGGCGGGATGACCGTCGACCTCGATCAGCAGCAGCGCCGCCGCCTCTTGGGGCAGACCGGCGTGGCTGTGGTCCTCCACCGCCCGAATGGTGAAATTGTCCATGATCTCCAGGGTGGCCGGCACCACGTGGCTGGCAATGATCGCCGCCACCGCCTCGGAGGCCTTGACCATCTCGTCGAAAACCGCCACCATCGATTTCCGCCCTTGGGGCAGCGGGATCAGTTTCAGGGTGATCCTGTTGAAGACCCCCAGGGTCCCCTCGGAGCCCACCATCAGGCCCGTGAGGTTGTAGCCGGTGGCGCACTTCACGGTCCGCGAGCCGGTCTTGATGGGCTCACCGTCGACGTCGAAGAACTGCAGCCCCATGACGTAGTCGCGGGTCACACCGTACTTCAGGCCCCGCAGGCCGCCGGCGTTTTCGGCCACGTTGCCCCCCAGGGTCGAGACCGCCTGACTGCCCGGGTCCGGCGGGTAGAAAAGCCCCCTGGCCTCCACCGCCGCCGCCAGCTTGGCGGTCACCACCCCGGGCTGAACCACGGCATACATGTCCTCTTCGTTGATCTCCTCGATGCGGTTGAGCGCGTTGGTGACCACCACCACCCCGTCGGCGATGGGGATCGTGCCCCCGCTGAGATTCGTGCCGGCGCCCCTGACGGTCAGCGGTATCCGGTTCTGGTTGCACAGCCGCACCACCCGGCCCAGCGCCTCCCCCGTGGTGGGCCGCACCACCAGGCCGGGCATCACCGGTTCCAGCACGGCGGCATCGTAAGAATAGGCCAGGCGGTCGGTGTCTTCGGAAAAAACGTTGTCCGCACCGACTATCGCCTGAAATTCCTTCAACAAAGACTGGCTGATCATGGCGCCTCCCAATGTTGACGGCTCCCCATCGCACTGCCTGGCAATTTCGACCCCCTGCCCGAGGCGGCCTGCTTGAATGGAAACCGGTACGATCGAAAATTAAATTGGTATGACCTTTACCCGCCTGAAATCATTCTGAAATGAACCCGGATGTGTTTTTTGAAGTATAAATGAAAGTTAATTAACAAATAGTTATACGATTTTCAAGCCGTTTTTTCTTTGGGGCTTGACATCCCCGATGTTCTTTTGTTAATTGGTATTACCCTTTTTGGATACCAATGGATGACTCAGGCCCATGCGCACCCCCCCGTCTCAGCCCCCCCAGCCGAAGGCGCGCGACGGCGACCGCGAGCAATCCCCCACGCGGGCGCCGCTGCCCACGGTTGCGTCCCGCTGCGGCGGCCCCCGGGGGTTTAAGAAGGCATTCTCTACCCCAAACCAGAGAAAGGAGGTGGCCCCCAGCATGACCGGCGGCGAGCGCCGCCCGAGATGACACCGCGAGCACCTATTTCATCAAGCCAAATTCAATTCGAGGGAGGACAGTAAAATGAAGAGGTTTTTGACCAGCTTGTGCAGCATTCTGCTGATATTTGCCGTTGGCACCACGTTTTCCCAAGCGGCCGAAAAACGGGGCAAGTTCGGCGTCGACCCGCGCAACGAAATCGCCAAACGCGTAACCTTCAAACCGTCCACCGAAAAAATCCGCTGGAAGATGGTCATGCCCTGGTCCAAGGGCCTCCTGTTCTACGACATCGCCGTCCACTTCGCCGACAGCGTGCGCCTGGCATCCGCCGGCCGGCTGGACATCAAGGCCTTTTCCGCCGGGGAGCTGGTGCCGGCGATGCAGTCCTTCGACGCCGTGAGCCAGGGCTCAGCCCAGGTGGGCCACGACTGGCCGGGCTACTGGAAGGGCAAAAACGAGGCCTTCGTCGCCTTCGCATCGGTGCCCTTCGGTCTGGACGCGGAAGGCTACAACATCTGGCTGTATGAAAAGGGTGGGCTGGAGATGATGCAGGAGCTCTACGGAAAATTCAACCTCTTTGCCCTTCCCGGGGGGCAGTGCGGCCAGGAAATGGGGCTTTTCTCCAACAAGCGTGCCACCAGGATGGAGGACTTCAAGGGCTACCGGGTGCGCACCCCGGGCTGGTACATGGACATTTTGAACAACATGGGCGCCTCGGTCAGCCCGCTGCCCGGCGGCGAGGTCTACCTGGCCCTGGAGCGCGGCGTCATCGATGCGGCCGAGTTCTCCTCACCGGCCATCAACTACCCCATGGGTTTCGATGAGATCACCAAGTACGCCATCCAGCCGGGCGTCCACCAGCCGGGCATCCAGTGCGCCCTTTTCTTCAACAAGGACGCCTACGACAAGCTGCCCGAGGACCTGAAGTGGATCATCGACATCTGCGCCAAGGAAACCCAGCTCTGGAGCTACAACTGGATCAACAGCCTCAACGCCGAGGCCATTCGGCGGTTCAAGGAAAAAATCGAAATCGTCAAACTGGACACCGAGACCCTGATCGATTTCCGCAAGTTCACCAAGGCCTACCTGGACGAGGTCAAGGCCAAGTACCCCGACGTCAAGAAAGTCCTCGACAGCCAGGAAGCCTTCCTGGAGAGCTTCGCCGACTGGCGTGACGCCCGCAGCGGCGCCACCCCCTGGCCTTATGAAACCTACATCACCGGCCGCATCACCGAATAGACGGCCGCCGCCCCGGGCCGACCGCGACCGGCGGCCCGGGCCTCACGGCCGCGGCCGGGCATGCCAAGCGCCAAGCCCGGCGGCTTTTTAACCCACCCCAAGCCAAAAGGACCGTTCCATGCTTGCCGCGATTTCACGCGCCATCGACACGTTCAACACGAAGCAAGGCGAAGTCACCTCGCTGCTGGTCCTGCCGCTGCTGGCGGTGGTGATCTACGAGGTTTTCATGCGCTACGTCTTCAACGCCCCGACCATCTGGGGGTTTGAGGTCACCACCTTCCTCTACGGCCTCCACTACATGTTCGGCTACGCCTACACTGATGTCCAGGACGGCCATGTCCGGGTGGACATCTTCAGCGCGCGCATGTCGCCCCGGGGCCAGGCGATCCTGGCGATCATCACCAACCTCGTCATCTTTCTGCCAGTCATGACCTGCCTGACCATCTGGACCTTCAAATTCGGCATCACCTCCCTCAAGGGCCTGGAGGTCAACTCCACCAGCTGGGCGCCGCCGATCTACCCCATCAAGCTGATCATGGCCGCCTGCTTTCTGTTTCTGCTGCTTCAGGGAGTCTCCAACCTCATCAAAGACGTGAAAACGCTTAAGGCTGCGAGGTAATCACGCATGAGTCCTGAAATTCTGACCTTGGGCATGTTCGCCACCCTGATTTTCGCCATCACCCTGGGGCATCCCCTGGCCTACACCCTGGCGGGGGTGGCCACCCTCTTCGGCCTGATCGACAACGGCTTCAACATCCCGGGGCTCTTCGATCTGTTTGCCAACAACGCCTGGGGGCTGATGAACAACTACACCCTGGTGGCCATCCCGCTGTTCATCCTGATGGCCCAGCTGCTGGACCGCTCCAAGGTGGCCGAGGCGCTCTTTGAAGCGCTCTACATCGTTCTGGGCGGCATCAAGGGCGGTCTGGGTCTGGCGGTGGTGGTGGTCTGCACGGTTTTCGCCGCGACCACCGGGATCATCGGCGCCTCGGTGGTGGCCATGGGCCTGCTGGCGACCCCGGCCCTGCTGGGCAAAGGCTACCAGAAGGACATGACCAGCGGCATCATCTGCGCATCCGGGACATTGGGGATCCTGATCCCCCCCAGCATCATGATGGTGGTCTTCGGCGGCCTGACCGGGCTCAAGGAAACCTCGGTGGGCAACCTCTTCGCCGGCGCCATCTTCCCAGGGCTGATCCTCGCGGGGCTTTATTTCCTCTACATCTTCATCCGCTGCAACCTGAACCCCAGTCTGGGTCCCCCGATCTCCAAGGAGGAGGCCAGCAAGTGGTCCGCCCGCCAAAAGTGGGGCATGACCCTGAAATCCCTGGTTCCGCCGCTGGCATTGATCCTGGCCGTGATGGGCACGATCCTCGCCGGGGTGGCCACCCCCACCGAGGCGGCAGGTCTCGGGGCGTTCGGCGCCCTGCTGCTGGCCATCGTAAACCGCAAATTCAGCTGGGAAGTCCTCAAGCTCTCCTGCCAGGCGACCCTCAAGACCACCTCCATGGTGATGATGCTCTTTATCGGGGGCACCTTTTTCTCCACCGTTTTTCTGAGCATGGGCGGCGGCGACGTGGTGGCGGATGTGCTGATCGGCAGCGGCCTGAACCGCTGGATCGTGCTCATCATCATGATGGCGATCGTCTTTTTGATGGGCATGTTCATCGACTGGGCCGCCATTTTGCTGGTGACCGTCCCGATCTTCATGCCGATCGCGATGGAGCTCGATTTCAACCCCCTGTGGTTCTCGCTCCTGATGTGCGTCAACCTGCAGACCTCCTTCCTGACGCCGCCCTTCGGCTACGCGCTGTTCTACTTCAAGGGCGTCGCCCCGGAGAGCTACACCATGATGCACATCTACAGGGGCATCATGCCGTTCGTGTTGCTGCAGCTGCTGGCGATCGTGATCCTGAGCATCTTCCCGGCCTTGACCACCTGGCTGCCGGCACTTTTCTTCGGCGGCTGACCCGGCCACACCCGCAGCCCTAATTACCGGGCTGGCAGCGCGCTGCTTCCAACCGGCCCCGGCGGCACCGGCCGCCGGGGCCATTTCAAATCGAAAAAGGCGACGCCATGCGAAGCTACCCCCCCAAACCGGAAACGGTCTATTTTTTCGGAACCTGCCTGGTGGACATGGTCTACCCGGATGCGGGCATGGCGGCCATCCGCCTGCTGCAGCGCGAAGGCCTGCGCGTCGTCTACCCCCGGGCCCAGTCCTGCTGCGGCCAGCCGGCCTACAACTCGGGGTTTCCCGACGAAGCCCGGGCCGTGGCCCGCAAACAGCTGCGCCTGTTTCCCAAGGACCACCCGATCGTCGTGCCCTCGGGGTCCTGCGCCGGCATGATGCACCGACACTATCCGGCACTTTTCGCCGAGGACCCGGACCGGTCGTTGGCGGAGGAATTTGCCGGACGCGTCTTCGAGTTGACCGAGTTTCTGGTGCATGTCCTGGACATCCGGCTGGAGGACCGCGGGGCGCCGGTTACGGTCACCTGGCACTCCTCCTGCCACGCGCTGCGGGAAATGGGGGTGATCCAGGATTCCAAGTCCCTCATCCGCCAGCTCAGGAATGTCACCCTGCTGGAGCTCGAAAACGAGCACGAGTGCTGCGGCTTCGGCGGGACCTTCGCCGTCAAGCAGCCGGAAATCTCGGCCGCCATGGTGGCCGACAAGGCCGCCGACATCCGCCGGACCGGCGCCGCCGTGGTCCTCGGCGGGGACTGCGGCTGCCTGATGAACATCACCGGCGCCCTGCAGCACCGGCGGGTGCCCGTCACCGGGCAGCACATCGCCCAATTCATCTGGGAGAGAATCCATGGCTGATACCACGGGGTTTGACTTCGCCAAAAACATCCGGCAGGCGCTGGGCGATCAGCAGCTGCGCAAGAACTTCAAATTCGCCATGGGCAGCATGATCCAGAAGCGCCGCCTGGTCTTCGCCGACGCGGACGAGTTCGAACAGCTGCGCGCCGTGGGCCGGGCGATCCGCGCCCGGGCGCTGGCCAAACTGCCCGAACTGCTGGCCCAGCTGGAAGCGCGCTGCACCGCAAACGGCATCCAGGTCCACTGGGCGGAGACCACCGCGGAGGCCAACGCGACGATCCTGGAGATCATGCAGCGCCACGGCGCCACCCGCATGGTCAAGGGCAAGTCGATGGTCTCCGAGGAAATGCACCTCAACCACTTCCTGGAGGCCCGGGGGATCGAAGTCACCGAGACCGACCTGGGGGAGTTCATCATCCAGCTGGCCGGCGAAACCCCATCCCACATCATCGTGCCCGCCATCCACAAGAACAAGGAGCAGATCGCGCGCCTGTTTCACGAAAAGATCCCCGACACCCCCTATACCGAAAAGGTCGAGGAACTCAACGCGATCGCCCGTCGCACCCTGCGCCGCAAGTTCTTCGACGGCCAGGTGGGCCTCAGCGGGGTCAACATGGCGGTGGCCGAAACCGGCACCCTCTGCCTGGTGGAAAACGAGGGCAACGGCCGGATGTGCACCACCGTCCCGCCGGTTCACATCGCCGTGATGGGCCTGGAAAAGGTGGTCGAGAAGCTCTCCGACGTCCCGCCGTTGCTGCGCCTGCTGACCGGCTCGGCCACCGGCCAGCTGATCACCACCTATTTCAACATGATCACCTCCCCCCGTAGACCGGGGGAAAAGGACGGCCCGCTGGAGGTACACCTGGTCATCCTGGACAACGGCCGCACCCGGATCCTGACCGACCCCCAATACCGGCAGACCCTGCAGTGCATCCGCTGCGGCACCTGCCTGAACCACTGCCCGGTCTACACCCGCATCGGCGGCCATGCCTTCGGACACGTCTACCCGGGGCCCATCGGCGAAATCCTGACCCCCCAGATGGAGGGTCTGCGGCAGGCCGGTGTCCTGGCCACCGCCTCCAGCCTGTGCAACGCCTGCGAGGCCGTCTGCCCGGTCAAGATCCCGATCCCCGGTCTGATCCGCGAACTGCGCAACGCCAGCTACACCGCCACCCCCACCGGCCGGGTGCCCGGCGAGGGCTTCAAACGCAACCTCCCGGAAACCTTGGCCTGGAAAGCGTGGGCAAAGGTCAACCGCACGCCGGCCTTGAATGCCGTCATCACCCGTCTGGCCGGCCTCCTGGGGGACAAGGCGCCGCTTCTGGGTCCCCTGAAAATCTGGAGCCGCTACCGGACGCCCCCCCGGATTGCCCGCCGGAGCCTGCACGCCATGACCCGCGCCCAAGGAGTCGACCATGAGTGACACCGCCCGTGAAAACATCCTGCGCAAGCTCGCCGTCGCCGTCGCCGAACGGCCCGCCCCGATTCCGGAA
>JASFIY010000021.1:0-10604 GCA_050122415.1 Desulfobacteraceae bacterium | reverse complement strand
ATAGGGCCCGCCGGTCAGCGGGTTCTTCTGGCGCGGCGTCAGCCCGCTGGGGGCGATGGTGCGCCCCGCGGGGTTGACCCCCGGCCAGGCCATCCGGCCGCAGTGGAACATCTGCATCACGGACAGCGCCCCGGCCGCCCGGATGGCCGCCACCACCGGGGCCCAGGCGTCGATCTGGCGCTGGCTGGTGAGGCGCGCCTGCCCCGGATAGCCCTGGGCGCTCTCGTAATCGGTGACGATGGCCTCGGTGTAGACCAGGGCGGCCCCGTTTTGCGCCCGGCGCACCAGGAAATCCAGGACGTCCCGGCGCGGAATGCTGTCGCCGGGCGAGGACATGCGGGTCATGGGGGCCACCCCCAGGCGGTTGCGGAGGCGGAAATTCTTGAGCTCGAAGGGGCTGAACGGATCGGTGGTGGTCATGTCGCATCCCTCCCTGAAGATGCCCGGGCCGGCCGGGCCGTTGGACGGTCAGCCATCCAGCCAGAGGACCTGATAAGGCTCCAGGCGAATCCGCGGCGCATTCGCCCATCGGCCGCTGAGCAGATCGCGCCGTGGAAAGTTCAGCCTCAGCGGGGCCAGCGAAACCGACGCCGCATCTGCCGTGACGTTGGTCAGGCAGCAGATCGTCTGCCCCGGGGCAACCCGCAGCAGGCCGAAGACCGCCGGGGAGAGCGTCAGAATTTCGAACGCCGCACTGGGGTGAAAGGCCGGCTGCCGGCCGCGGACCCGCAGCATGGCCCGCAGCGGGTGAAAGATCCGCGCCCGCAGGCTGGACGGATCGGCCAGTTCGGCCTGAACCCGGGCCAGATGGAGCTTTTCGCGGTTGATCGTGCGGGCCTGCCCGGTTTGGGCGACCCCCGCCTGCCAGTTGCGGGAGCCCAGCAGGCTGTGCAGGTAAACCCCCGGCACCCCGGGCAGCACCAGCGGGATCGCCTGTGAGGCGAGAAAACGGCCCACGTGGTGAGGGTCGGGCCCGTCCCCCGGGGTCTTTAGGGCGTCGAAATAGGTGATGTTCAGCTCGTAGGGGAGGTCGCGGCCGTCGGCGCTGCGCCGGGTGGAAACCCGCCCGCCGTTGGCGGCGACGCGACCGATCAGCGCTTCCAATGCGGCCGGCGGCAGGACCCCCTCCAGGGGCCGCACCCCGATGCCGTCGTGGGAGGCGGTGAAGTTGAAAAAGGCGGTATGCGCCGAGGGGGGCCGCAGGGTGCGCGCCCAGCGGGCCAAATCAGAGGCGTCCCCCCGAACCAGGGTGTGGAGCAGCAGCGGCGGCAGGGTGAAATTGTAGACCAGGTGGGCCGCGTTGCGGCCGTCGCCGAAATAGCGGAGGTTCTCGGCGTGGGGCACGTTGGTTTCGGTGATCAGCAGCGTCCCCGGCGCCGCCTGGTCCAGCACCTGGCGCAGGAGGCGCACCATGGCAAGCGTTTGGGGCAGGTGGATGCAGGTGGTGCCGATCTGCTTCCAGAGGTAGGCGACGGCATCCAGCCGGATCAGGCGCGCCCCCTGGGCGACGTAGAAGAGCAGCACCGCCAGCATCCGTTCCAGCACCTCCAGGCTGCGGTAGTTGAGATCGACCTGGTCGGGGCTGAAGGTCGTCCAGAGGTGCACCGGGCTGCCGTCGGCCTTCCTGAATTCGGTCAGCAGCGGCAGGGAGCGCGGGCGCGTCACCCGCGAGAGGTCGGCGGCGGGGTCGACCTCGATGGCCAAATCCGCAAAGCCCGGCCGCCCCGCCAGGTAAGACCGGAACCAGTCGCTTTGGGCCGAGACATGGTTGAGCACCAGATCCACCATCAGGTGGAAATCACGGCCCAGGGCGCGAACGTCCTCCCAGCCGCCCAGGGCGGGATCGACGGCCATGAAGTCGGTGACCGAAAACCCGTCGTCGGAGGACCAGGGAAAGAAAGGCAGGATGTGAATGGCGGAAAAAGCCCCCTGGAGATGCCCGCGGGCGAAGTCGGCCAGTGCCTGCAGGGGGGGACGATCCGGCGCCTGCAGGCTGTCGCCGTAGGTTATCAAGACGGCGTCTTGGGGCGAGAAGAGCGGCGGGGCGGGGCCCGCCGGGGGCTGCGAGGCCAGCAGGGCCACGACGCGCGCATGGGCCTGGGCACCCTGGGTTTCCCCGTAGATCGTGTTCAGCGTCGCACGCATCCCGTTGTCGCTGGCCATGGTTCGATCCCGAGCCCACGCATCGGCCGCTGGGGGCGGCCGGTTTTCAGCGGGCTGCCTGGCTCACGGCCCGCAGCAGATCCGCGGCCTGGGGGTTGGTCACCCGGCCCGCCGTCAGAATGTCCGCCGGCGTCACCTCTTCGTTGAAGTAGGCCCGGTTGGCGTTGTGGTTGACCTTGACAAGCGCTCCGTCTAGAATCAGCCCGGCATAGGCGCCCCGGGCGCGGCTGAAGGAGAGGTAGTCCGCGCTGAGATTGGGGGCGGTGGCGCCCGCGGCGCCCACCCCCATGGGGCCCAAGGCCACCGACACGTTGCCCCCCAGCTTGAAATTGGAGGCCAAAAGGGCTCTGATGCCCGCGGGGGACATGACCATCATGACCACCTCGGCTTTCTGGGCGCCGATCTGCAGCCCCCAGTTGACGGACCCCAGGATGTAAAAGGCGGGCCCGTGCCACTCGCCGGTTTCCTCGTCGCGCACCAGCAGCACCCCGCTGCCGCCCGAACCACCGAAAAAGAAGCCGGCCCTGAACATGTCGGGTATCACCAAAACCCCCCGGGCCTTTCCGAGATTGTCTCTCAGCCAGGTCATCTGGGGGTCGCCGACAAAACTGTCCAGGGTGATGCGGGCCTTGTCGACCAGCGCCTGCTCCGGGGTGGTGCCGGGGGAGGCGGCCGCGGCCGGGTGGGTCAAAAACAGCAGCCCAAAGGCCGCTGCCAGAATCAGTGCCGCGCGCTGGGCGCGACCCGGGGTCTTGGTGAACATGCCAACCTCCTGGGTGGAATCGATCTCTGGGGGCGCCCCCGGCGGCGTCTGGGATGCACCCAACGCGCCCGCGGAAGCGCCGGCAGCACGGACTGTATGCGCAAGACTACGCGCCCGGGGCTAAATTGTCAATCCCGGTCTGGGCCATCAAGGCCCGCAGGCCCGCGACGCTGTCGGCCTCCCGGGGGGGCTTGTCGCGGCGCCAGCGGGCGATCCGGGGAAAGCGCACGGCCACCCCCGACTTGTGGCGTTTGGAGGGCTGGATGCCCTCGAAGGCGATCTCGAAAACCAGCTCGGGAGCCACGGCCCGCACCGGCCCATACTTTTCCCGGGTATTGCGCCGAATGAAGCCGTCCACCTCCCGGATTTCCGAATCGCTCAAGCCCGAGTAGGCCTTGGCGAAGGGCACCAACGCCTCCCCGTCCCAGACGGCGAAGGTGTAATCGGTGTAGAGGCCGGCGCGCCGACCGTGGCCGGCCTGGGCGTAAACCAGGACGGCGTCGACGCTGAAGGGATCCACTTTCCACTTCCACCACGCGCCGCGCGGCCGGCCCACACCGTAAGGCGAGGCGCGCGCCTTGAGCATCAGGCCCTCGACGCCCCGCCGGCGGGCGCTGCGACGCAGCTCGGCCAGCTGCGGCCAGCTCCGGTTTTCCAGGGGCGCGGAATGCCGCAGAACCCCTTCCCCGGTCGCCCCCAGAAGCGCCGTCAAGCGCTGACAGCGTTCGTCCAGCGGCGCCGTTCGCAGGTCTTGCCCGTCGGCCTCCAGCAGGTCAAAGGCCATCATGACTGTCGGCACCTGGGCCTGCAACCGCGCACTGACCCGTTTGCGGCCGATGCGGCGCTGGAGAGCGGCAAACGGCTGGGGGCCTGCCGCGTCCCAGGCCAGGATCTCGCCGTCGAGCACGATCCCCTCGGGCAGCGCGGCGGCGGCCGCCGCCAGTTCCGGAAAGCGCTCGGTGATCAGCTCCTCCCCCCGGGACCAGAGAAACACCCGGCCCTCGCGGCGGATGAGCTGCACCCGGATCCCGTCCCACTTCCACTCCACCTGCCACCCGGCGACCGGCCCCAGCGCCGCCGCCGGACCCTCCAGCGGGTGGGCCAGAAAGAAGGGGTAGGGCCGGCTGGCACGCGCGTCGGCCGCTTCGGGGGCCAGCAGCTCCCGGAAAAAGCGGGCATCGGGCGTCCAGTGCCCCATCAGGCGGTGGGCCAGGACGGCGATTTCCAGACCGCTGACCGCGGCCAGGGCGCGGGTCACCAGCCGCTGGGAGACCCCCACGCGGAAGCCACCGGTGATCAGCTTGTTCCAGACCAGGCGCTCGTTGGCCCCCATCTGGGACCAGGCCGAGACCACCGCCCGCCGCTGATCGGCCTCGGCCAGCGCCCCCAGGCCCAGCAGCCGCTGCGTCACCCATTCGTGCAGCGCCCCCGCCACCGGCCCCCGCCCCGGGGGCAGCAGCAGCGCGATGGTTTCGGCCAGATCGCCGACCGCCTCGTAGGCGGCGTCGAAGAGCCAGGGCGCGATATCGGCCTCCTCGGCCGCCCAGCGCCGCAGCCGGGCGGTGGGGACAACCTGCCGGGGCTTGCGGCCGGTGAGGAAATAGACCGCCCAGGCGGCGTCCGCCGGGTCGGCGTCCCGAAAATAGGCGGCCATCGCGGCCACCTTGAGGTTGGTGGTGGGGGTGGCATCCAGTCGGGCGAACAAAGCGGCGAAGGTTTTCATGCGTCCCCCTGTACCGGAAGGGCGGCCGGCGTCACCCCGTTTTCGGTCAGAACAGCCGCGTCCAGCCCCCGGGAGCGCAGCCAAGCGGCAAACTCGGCCGCATACCCGTGGGTCGCCCACACCCGTTGGGCACCGCTTTCCGCCACCACCGCCTTGAGAGCGCTCCAATCGGCGTGGTCCGAGAGCACGAAACCGCGGTGCACCCCCCGGCGCCGGCGCTGGCCGCGGATGCGCATCCAGCCCGAAGCGAAGCCGCGCACCGCCTCCGGAAAGCGCCGCAGCCAGCCGCCATGGTCGGCGGAGGGCGGCGCCACCACCAGGGCGCCGCGAAAGGCGCGCCGATCGGCCACCTCGGCCACCGGCCGGGTATCGACCAGTTGCACGGCGGCTTCCCGGTAACAGGCGTTGACGGTTTCCACCGCCCCGTGGCTGAAAACATCCCCGTCCTCGCCGCCGATCTGCGCCAGCACCCGCTGGGCCTTGCCCAAGGCGTAGGCGAACAGCACGCTGGTCCTGCCGTCCGCGCGGTTTTCCCGCCACCACTGCCGGATCTCGGCGATCACGGCTGCCGACGGGGGCCAGCGAAAAACCGGCAGGCCGAAGGTGCACTCGGTCACCAGGGTGTGGCAGCGGACCGCTTCGAAGGGGGCGCAGGTGGGGTCCGGTTCGGTCTTGAAATCGCCGGTCACCACCCAGATCTGGCCCCCCAGCTCCAGGCGCACCTGGGCCGAGCCCAGAATGTGGCCGGCGGGGTGCAGCGAGAGGGTGACCCCGCCCAGGGTCAGCCGCTCCCCGTAGGCCAGGGTCTGCAGCCGGATTCCCTCCCCCAGGCGGCGGCGCAGGATGCCGGCGCCCCCAGCGGCGGCCAGGTAGCGCTGCGAGCCCGGGCGGGCATGGTCAGCGTGGGCGTGGCTGAGAACCGCGCGCGCCACCGGGCGGCGGGGGTCGATGTAAAAATCGCCGGCCGGACAGTAGAGGCCGTCGGCCGTCGGCTGCAGGAGGTCCCCGGGGTCGGCGGGGCGGGGCTGATCGTTCATGAAGGCCTCGAATTAGCATCCGAAAAGTCGGTTGTGTGGCCGGGGATGCGGCCCGGCTTCACGGGGCCAAGGGTGCCGGCCGGATTCAGGCGGCGTTTTAAACCCCGCCCCGGGCCTCCAGCGCGCGGGCCAGAAGGTCGTAGAGTGCTATCAGGTCCGCACCCGCCTCCGGGGCCGCCCCCGCAGCGGCCGCAGCCCCGTCGGGAACACCCAGGCGCGCACACAGCAAGCGGGCCTGGTGCCAGGTGGGCAGCCAGACCAGCGCGTGGGCGATCTTCTCGCGGCTGCCGAAAATGGCCTCGAATCGCGGCAGGCTGAGGATAAAGTAGATGTTGTGGGGAAAGGGCGAGGGTACGCCGATCAGCCCCTCCGGGTCCCAAACGAAACAGCCCACGTGGGGTGCCCACGACAGCCCGAGGGTTTTCAGTCGCCGGGCGCTTTCGGCCAACCGCGGGCTGAAGGGGATCGGAGCCAGGTCCTGATGGGGATCGAAGGCAACGCGTTGGGTCATCGGCACTCTCTCCGCAGCCGGCGGCCAAGGGAGCATCGGTGGTTGATTCCGCCGGTCAGATGCGCTAAGGGTGAAGAGCGAGGAACGTTTTTAAGATTAGGATTCCCGATCCCGATGGCAAGCCCCCCGCCGGGCGGACCGCAACCCGCCACCCCAAGGGATGCCCATGTGCCCCGACGCCCCCCACCACGATCCCGTGCAGCTGGACGCCCGAACCGTTCTCAACTCGCTTTCGGCGCACATCGCGATCCTGGATGAAAACGGCTGGATCCTGGAAACCAACCAGGCCTGGAAAAACTTCGCCCGGGTCAACGACTATCAGGTCCGCTCCGAGGGGCAGCGGATCAACTACCTGCAGATCTGCGAGGCCGCCAGCGGGGAATCGGCCGACCGTTCGCGCGAGGTGGCCGACGGCATCCGGGCGGTGATCACCGGGGAGATCGCTGAATTCGTGCTGGACTACCCCTGCCACTCCCCCAGCGCCAAGCGCTGGTTTTACATGCGGGCCATCCGGATGTCGCCAAGCCACCCCCCGCGGGTGGTGGTCAGCCACGAGGACATCACCCCGCTGAAGATTGCCGAAGAGGCCCTGATCCTGCGCGAGGCCGAGTTGGAGGGTCGCAAAAAAAGTCTTGAGGAGGCCAACATCGCCCTGAAGGTGCTCTTGGAGCAGCGTGAAAAAGACAAGCGCCGCCTCGAGGAGAACGTCGTCACCAACCTCAAGGAACAGGTGCTGCCGTTTGTGGAGAAACTGGCCGGCATGCCCCTGGGGTCCCAGGGGCGGCGCTACCTTCAGATCGTCCAGGACCGCCTGGGGGAGATCGTCTCTCCGTTTCTGACCCGCCTGAGCACCGCCAGTATTTTCCTCACCCCCCAGGAAATCCAGGTGGCCGGTCTGGTTCGCGACGGCAAGGCCAGTAAGGAGATCGCCGCGGTGCTGAACGTCTCGGAGACGACGGTGCACTTCCACCGCAAGAACCTGCGCAAAAAACTGGGGCTGAGCAACCGGCGCGCCAATCTGCGGGCCCATTTGATGTCCCTGGCAAACCAATAGGTTTAACCCATCATTTCAACCCAAACCCTCCCGTATTGCGAACACTCGGTGATTTGATCAACAATGGGGATAGTGGTCAACAACATCAACCGAGAAGGAGGTGCCACCATGATGTGCAACCTGTCCAGCCTCAAATCAGAAGAGCTTCTCAGAATCAACGAACTGGAAAAGGAGTTGGGAACCCCCCTGCTGGCCTTCAGCTGCCGCGAGCTCAAGCCGGCGGAGATCTCCCAGGAGCAGCTCGAGAAAATCAAAGCCCTTGAAACCCGTCTGGGGATGTCCCTGGTGGCCGTGAGGCCGTAGGCGACGACCAAGGGCCGCAGGCTTGCGGCGGCGACGGCAGAGCGCTGATTTTTCGACTTAGGAGCCCGCAATGATTTCGAAACCGATTCTGGTCACCGGCGCCACCGGCTACGTCGGCGGCCGGCTGGTGCCGCGCTTGTTAGATGCCGGCTACGCCGTCCGGGCGATGGGGCGCTCGCTGGAGAAGATGGCCTGCCGCCCCTGGGGGCACCACCCCCGGGTGACGCTGGTCCAGGGCAATGTACTCAACCCAGCCGATCTCAAAACGGCCGCCGCGGGCTGCGGGGTAGCCTACTACCTGGTCCACTCAATGGTGGCCCAGAAAAAGCGCTACGCCGACGCCGACCGCAGCGGCGCCCGCAACATGGTCGCCGCCGCGGCCGAAGGCGGCCTGGAGCGCATCATCTACCTGGGCGGGCTGGGAAGCCTGACAGACCCGAGGATCAGCCGGCACCTCAGGTCGCGCCACGAGGTGGGTGAGATCCTGGCTTCGGGGCCGGTCCCGGTGACGGTGCTGCGGGCCGCCATGATCCTGGGTTCGGGCAGCGCCTCGTTTGAAATCCTGCGCTACCTGACCGAACGCCTGCCGGTGATGATCACCCCCCGCTGGGTGTTCACCCCCTCCCAGCCGATCGCCATCCGCAACGTGCTGGACTACCTGCAGGGGTGCCTGGAGCACCCCGAAACCGCCGGTGAAACTTACGACATCGGCGGCCCAGACGTGCTCAACTACTCCCAGCTGGTCCAGATCTTCGCCGAGGAGGCCGGCCTGCGCCGTCGCCTGATCATTCCCGTCCCGGTGCTCACCCCCGGGCTGAGCGCCCGCTGGATCCACCTGGTGACGCCGGTGCCGGCGGCCATCGCCCAACCCTTGACCGAGGGGCTCAGCGTCCCCACGGTCTGCGAGGACCACCGCATCCGCGACATCGTGCCGCTGGATCTGATCGGCTGCCGGGCGGCCATCCGCCTGGCGCTGGAGCGGGTGCGGCAGGAAATGGTCGAAACCTGCTGGAGCGACGCCGGCAGCCTGCACCCGCCCGAATGGGCGGCCTGCGGCGACGCCCACTACGCCGGCGGGACGATTCTTGAGTGCGGCTACCGGGTGCGGCTGCGGGCCTCGGCCGCGGAGGTCTGGCGACCGGTGAGCCGCATCGGCGGGGACACCGGTTGGTATTTCGGCAAACCCCTATGGCACCTGCGCGGCCTGATGGACCGCCTGGCCGGCGGCATCGGCCTGCGGCGGGGCCGGCGTCACCCCAGCGACCTCAGGGTCGGGGATGCCCTGGACTTCTGGCGGGTCCTGGAGGTCCAGCCGCGGCAGCGCCTGGTGCTGCTGGCGGAGATGAAACTGCCCGGCGAGGCCCTGTTCGACATCCGCATCACCCCGGCCGGTGAGAACGCGGTGTGGCTCCAGTTTCTGTCGCGCTTCATGCCCCGCGGCATCGTCGGGATCATCTACTGGTACACCCTCTACCCCTTCCACCAGTGGGTTTTCAACGGCATGCTGAAATCCATCGCGGCGGCGGTGGGACGCCCGATGACCTCCAGCCCCGAGCGCTTCACCCCCAAGCTGCAGGCGGCCTGCCGCCTGCCGTCCGGCAAACCCCCCGGCCGCCGGCCTTGACACCGGCCCACCGGGTACTGATAGTTCGGTGACTTCGACAGGCTGCCCCCGGCGCCTGCCGGTCGCCGGCAGCGGGGTTTGGGCTGGAGCGCGTCACCTGCGGCGCCCGGGCGCAGTCCGCCCGAACGTGAACAAAACCCAGAGGAGGTTGCCATGAATCTGAAAGACTACTTCGAGAACACCAAGGGCCTCGGGGTCCTCTCCACCGCCGACAGCGACGGCAAGGTCGATGCCGCGATCTACGCCCGGCCCCACATCCTGGAAGACGGCTCCTGGGCCTTCATTATGCGGGACCGTCTGACCCATCACAACCTGCAGTCCAACCCCCACGCCGCGTTTCTTTTCAAGGAGGACGCCCCCGGCTACCGGGGCAAGCGCTTTTTTCTGACCAAAACGCGCGAGGAGGAGGACAGCGAGCTGTTGCAGAGCCTGCGCCGACGCCAGTACCCGGGGGACGAGAACGCCACCCGGTTTCTGGTGGTTTTCCAGGTCGCCCAGGAGCTGCCGCTGGTGGGCGCCCCCAAGTGAGCCCCGACGACATCCGGGACGCCCCGTCCCCAACCCCGGCGACCCCAGGCAAGAGCGGCATGCACGAGGGCTCCGAGATCCGCGCCCTGCTGAAAGCGCTGTTCGCCGAACAGCGATTGGCGGTTCTGGCCACCCACCAGGAGGGCCAGCCGTACGCCACCCTGGTGGCCTTCGGCGCCGAAGACGATCTGGCCACCCTGTTCTTCGCCACCCCCCGGGCCACCCGCAAATTCGCCAACCTGAGCGCCGACCCGCGGGTGGCCCTGCTGGTGAACAACAGCACCAACCAGGCTGAAGACATCCACCGCGCCATGGCCGCCACCGCCACCGGGCGGGCCTTCGAGTTGGCGGGTTCCCAGCGCGACGCCTACCAGGGGCGCTACATCGCCCGCCACCCGCACTTGGAGGAGTTCGTGCGCTCACCGTCCTGCGCC
This sequence comes from Desulfobacteraceae bacterium, assembly GCA_050122415.1. Taxonomy (GTDB): domain Bacteria; phylum Desulfobacterota; class Desulfobacteria; order Desulfobacterales; family JAABRJ01; genus JAABRJ01. Next base: position 464 of record JASFIY010000021.1, on the reverse strand, counting down.
CTGATCGCGGTCACGGTGGCGCGCTACGTGCTGGTGCGCAGATTTCAAACGGTGCTGGAACTGCGAATAACGCCATGAACACGAAATGGATCGTTCCCCTGGAAGCGGCAGGCCCCAAGGACCGCCCCCGCATCGGCGGCAAGGGCTATGCCCTCCACCGCCTGCAAGCGGGCGGCTTCCCGGTCCCGCCGGCGGTGTGCGTCACCACCGCCCTCTACCGGGCCTACCTCAGCCGGAGCGGGGTCGGGGAACGGATCCTGATGGAGCTCAACCGCAAGCAGTTCAACGACCTGCGCTGGGAGGAGATCTGGGACAGCGCCCTCAGGATCCGCAACCTGTTTCTGCGCAAAGGCCTGCCGCGGGCCTTGGAAGCCCCCCTCAGAGAGTCCCTGCACGCGCGCTTCGGGGATGCGCCGGTTGCGGTGCGCTCCTCGGCGCCGGAGGAGGACGCGGCGGCGGTCTCG
>JASFIY010000020.1:0-10865 GCA_050122415.1 Desulfobacteraceae bacterium | reverse complement strand
CCCCAACGGGCGGATGATGGCCAAAATCCCCATCGACCCCCGCTTGGCGCGCATGCTGCTCACGGCCCGGGCCGAGGGCTGCCTGGAGGAGATCACCGTTATTGCCGCGGCCCTGAGCATTCAGGACCCGCGTGAGCGCCCTCCCGAAACGGCCGCCACGGCCGATCGGGCCCACGCCGCTTTCCAGGACCCGGCGTCCGATTTCATCACCCTGCTGAACATCTGGCGGCATTTCAACGGGGGGCAAGGGCGGCGGATGGGCAGCGCACAGCTGAAGAAATTTTGTCGCGAGCGTTTTCTCTCCTTCCGGCGCCTGCGGGAATGGCGCGATCTCCACGGCCAGTTGACGGCGATTCTCGAGGAGCACCTGCCACCGGGCCCGCCACCATCCCCGGCGGCCGCTGCCTGCAGCGCCGCGACCGGGCCCCCGGGCGATTTCAGCGCTCGCTACGGCGCCATCCACCGCGCCATTCTGAGCGGCTTTCTCTCCAATATCGCCCTTCAGAAGGAGGGCAATCTTTACACCGCCGCCCGCAACCGTGCGGCCATGATCTTTCCCGGATCGGGACTTTTCAACGCCGCCGGCAAGTGGATCGTGGCCGCCGAGCTGGTGGAGACCTCTCGGCTTTTTGCCCGCACCGTGGCCAGGATCGACCCCGCCTGGCTGGAGCCGCTGGCCCGCGAGCAGTGCCGCTACACCTATCACGAGCCTCACTGGGAGCGGAACCGGGGCGAGGTGGTGGCCCGCGAACAGGTGACCCTCTACGGCCTGCCGATCGTTCCCGGGCGGCCGGTGTCCTACGGCCGGATCGACCCCGCGGCGGCGGCCGAAATTTTTCTGCAGCGCGCGCTGGTGGAAGGGGATGTGCGCGCTCCGCTGCCCTTCATGGGCCACAACCAGGCCCTGATGGCGTCCGTGCGGGACCTGGAAGACCGGGTGCGGCGCCGGGACCTGCTGATCGGGGACCCCGAGGTGTTGGGGTTTTACCGCGACCGTCTGCCGGGCGTCAGCGACTGGGCGACCCTCAAGCGGCGGATCCGGGAGGCCGGCGGCGACGCCTTTGTGCGCATGACCCGCGAGAGCCTGCTGCGCTACCTGCCCGACGCCGACGAGCTGGCCCAGTACCCGGACCGGGTGGCCCTGGGAAAAGGGGATTTCGCCTGCGACTACAGCTTCGCACCGGGTGCCCCGACCGATGGCGTCACCGTGCGCATCCGGGCCGCCCAGGCGCCCCGGGTGGCCCCCGAGGCCCTCGACTGGCTGGTGCCCGGGCTGCTCAAGGACAAGATCGCGGCCCTGATCCGGGGCCTGCCCAAGGTCTATCGCCGTCAACTGCTGCCCCTGGCCCGCACGGTGGACGTCATCGCAACTGAAATGCCCCGCGGCCGGGGCGCGCTGCTCACCGAGCTGGGTCGGTTTGTGCGCGAGCGCTTCGGGGTGGACATTCCGGCTGCGGACTGGCCCCGGGAGAGCCTGCCGGATCATCTCAAAATGCGCATCGCCCTGACCGATGCCGGCGGAAAGGAGATCCTCGCGGGCCGCGACCCGGCGCTGCTCACCCGGGTCGCGGCCGCAGCCCCGCAGCCGGATGCGCTGGCCGCCGCCCGGCGCAGCCATGAGAAGCACGGCCTCACCGGCTGGGATTTCGGCGAGGTGCCCGGCGCGGCGGTGATCAGCGGTTGCGATGGCGGCCGCTGGGACGCCTTTCCGGCGCTCAGCGCGGAGCCCGACGGGGTTCACCTGCGGCTTTTTGAAAACCGCTTGCAGGCTGATGCGGCCCACCCGGACGGCGTGGCGGCCCTGTTCCGCGAGGTGCTCAAAAAGGAGTTCAAGTTTCTGCAGAAGTCGGTGGCCCTGCCACCGGGACTGACCGATGCGGCGCGCTATTTCGGGGGCCGCCAGGCCGTGGCGGCGGCAATCGCGCAGGCGGTCTGGGAGGCCCTGTTTCGCCGCGATCTTCGCAGCCGTGAGGCCTTCGAGGCCCACCGGGCCGCCGCCCTTTCCCGGCTGGCGGCCGCGGCCAAGGACAAATTGGGGCTGGTGGCGCCCGTGCTGGCGGCCTATCAGCGGGTGCGCGAGACTTTCGGCGGGCTGGAAGCGGCCCACGCCGCCAACGCCGTGGTGCGCGCCTATCTCCAGGGACTGCGGGCGGCAGCCGGCGCGCTGGTCCCCGAAAACTTCCTGACGCGCTATCCCGATGCGCGCCTGGCGCATCTGCCGCGCTATCTCGAGGCCCTGGAGATCCGGGCCCGCCGCGGCGTCGACAACCTGGAGCGCGATTTGCTGCGGGCCCGTGAGCTCCAGGTCTTCAGCGACCGCCTGGACCGGCTGCGGCGGGCGCTGGGACCGCAGGATTCCAGCGCCAAGCGGGCCGCGGTGGAGGAGTTCGGCTGGCACATCGAGGAGTTCAAGGTCTCGCTTTTCGCCCAGGAGCTCAAGACCGCCGTGCCGGTATCCCCCAAACGGCTGGAGCGCCTGGCCCGGGAGATCGACCGGATGGCATAGGCGCCGGCCGCGCGGGGGCTTTCAGGCCTCCGGCTTCAAGCGTGCGACCAGCGCCAGGCACCCCTCGGCCTCGGCCCCCCGCCCGCGTTTGCGGCAGCCGGCGGCGTAGATGGCGCATTTGGCCGCCAGGGTTTCCCAGGCCGCCCGTCGTTGGTCCGCCGTGAGCGTGTTCCGAGCCAGCAGGCCGCAGATGGCGCGGATGCGGTAACGATCGAGCCCCGGGGCCCGCGAGAGCTGGTCCGGGTGGCCGCCGCGCTTGACGATCAAGGGGCGCTCGATCAGGTGCACGGGATGACGGCAGCCGATCCGCAGCCAGAGGTCGTAATCCTCGCAGGCGGGCAGGCGCTCGTCGAAAAAGCCCACCGAATCAAACAGCGACCGGCGCAGCATCACCGCCGAGGGGCTGACCAGGCACAGTTCCAGGGAGGGCCCGAAAATCATGCCGCTGCGCTTGCGGTGGCGCTTGCCGGGGTTGACCCGGACCCCGTTGCGGATCCAGATCTCTTCGGTCTGGCAGATCAGCGCCTCGGGGTTTTGGTCGAAAAACGCGGTCTGGGCCGCCAGCTTGCCCGGCAGCCAGTAATCGTCGGAATCCAGCAGGGCCACCAGCGGGGCCCTTGCCGCGCGGATGCCGGCGTTGCGGGCGGCGCTGACGCCGCGGTTGGGCTGGCGGATGACCCGCAGCGCGGCGCCGTAGCCTGCCAGCAGTGCCGGGGTTTCATCGCTGGAGCCGTCGTCGACGACGATCGTCTCAAAGGCTCCGAAATCCTGGGACAGGACCGAGTCCAGGGCCGTTGCCAGCGACCAGGCGCGATTGTAGGTGGGGATGACGACGCTGACCCGCGGGGCCGGGGGGTGAACGCTCACCGGTATTGCCTCTCCAGGGGGATGTCTTTCAAGCTTCTCAACCGGTCTTATAGCAGAAGCCGGTCGAAGCGCCAAACGGCCGCTGGGCCGCCCGGCGCCGCATCCCAAAATTTTCCCTGGGCTCCGGGTTTTCCTCCAGAGACCGCAAGGGTTTGCGGTGAAAAAATTAAGGCTTGACAAGTTTTAAATTTTCTCATAAATTCAGTCAGATATAAGAGTTGTTGGTTGATGAGTCAAAAAACTGAAGGAGCTTCAATAACTTACGGGTAGAAGGCCACCACTGGATTTCCTGCCCGCAGACGCCGCAGTGGGTGGGGCAGCCCGCGTAAAGGCCGTTATTCCCCCCACTGAATGCAGAAAGGAGGAAGGCGCGCATCTTTCAATTTTTAACTGTGTTGCAGATTCAGAACCCAAACCAGGAAGGAGGAAGGCATGAAAAAATCGGCTGTCATCTTTTTGGCACTGCTATTCGGCTGCGGATTGATACTTGGCACCGCGCCTGGATCGGTTGAGGCCCAGACGACCTTCGTGACCATCGGCACCGGGGGCATCACCGGGGTTTACTACCCCACCGGCGGCGCGATCGCCAAGATGGTCAACGAAAAACGCGGCGAATACGGCATCCGCGCCACTGTGGAGGCCACCGGCGGCTCCGTTTTCAACATCAACGCGGTGCTCTCCGGCGACCTGGAGTTTGGTGTGGCCCAGTCGGACCGCCAGTACCAGGCTATCAAAGGGCTGGCCGAATGGGCGGACAAAGGGCCCCAGGCCGACCTGCGGGCGGTCTTCAGCCTCCATCCGGAAACCGTCACCCTCCTGGCGGCGGTGGATACCGGGGTTAAGACGGTCACCGACCTCAAGGGCAAGCGGGTCAATCTCGGCAACCCCGGTTCCGGGCAGCTCCAAAACTCCATCGACGCCCTGACGGCCGTCGGCATCGACCATGAAAAAGACATCAAGTCCGAGGGCATCAAAGCCGCCGAGGCCCCGGGCCTGCTGCAGGACGGTCGGATCGACGCCTTCTTCTACACCGTCGGCCATCCCAACGGCGCCTTCAAGGAAGCCACGGCCGGCGCCCGCAAGGTGCTCTTCGTGCCGCTTGAAGGCCCCGGCATCGATGAACTGATCAAGGCCAAACCATACTACGCCAAGTCCGTCGTCCCGGTCATGGCCAATTACCAGGGCGCCGCCAACACCGAAGACGTCAACTCCTTCGGCGTCCTGGCCACCTTTGTCACCTCCGCCAAAGTGCCCGATGACGTGGTCTACGCCGTCACCAAGGAGGTCTTTGATAATCTCGAGACCTTCAAAAACCTTCACCCGGCTTTTGCGATTCTCACCAAGGAAAGCATGCTGGAAGGCATGTCGGCCCCGATTCATCCGGGCGCCTTGAAGTACTTCAAGGAAGTCGGCCTCAAATAAGGCCTTTGGAAGCGCTTCAGGGCCGGCTCGGGGAGCGACACCAATTCCGCGCCGGCCCTGAGCTGCCCGCACCCCGCGGCGCCGCCGCGGGGTGCGGGCACGCCGCTCTGATTTGACCGCGACGGACCCCAGCCGGATCGTTTCAAGACGGCGCCCGCTGTCCCCCGGCCCGGAGGTCGGCCTGGGACCACCCGCCATTTCAAACCGGAAGAGAGGTGGCCGCAATGAGCGAAACCGAAATCAAGGGCAAGGACGAAGGGCTGGAACTGGCCCGTCGGATGGCGGAGGAGGAGGAGGGGATCGGGCGGCGGCCCCGGGGGCTGGAGCGCTATGTGATCCCGACGATCGCCGTTGCCTGGAGCCTCTTCCAACTCTCCATCGCCAGCTGGCTGATTCTCGACTCGACCTTCATCCGCGCGATTCACCTCGGGTTTGCCCTGCTGATCGTTTTTCTCAATTATCCCCTCTTCAAGAAACAACGCTTCGGCCTCAAGTTTCTCTCCGCCACCGACCGCATCCCCATCTTCGACTACCTCTTGGCCATCGTGGCCTGCCTGTCAGCGCTCTACATCGCCATCGACTACGCCGGGATGACGGCGCGCTACGGCGCCCCCATCACCCGCGACATCGTGATCGGCATGCTGCTGGTGGTGGTCCTGCTGGAGGCCTCGCGGCGGGTGATCGGCCCGGCACTGCCGATAATCGCGATCTTTTTCATCCTCTACTCTTTTTTCGGCCCCTACATGCCGGATCTGATCGCCTTCAAAGGCGTTTCGATGAACCGCTTCGTCGGCCAGATGACCATGTCCACCGAGGGGATCTACGGGATTCCGCTGGACGTCTCGGCCACCATCGTCTTTCTCTTCGTTCTTTTCGGCGCCATGCTGGACAAGGCCGGTGCCGGTCAGTATTTCATTCACCTGGCCCTCAGCATGCTGGGCGGGTTCAAGGGCGGGCCGGCCAAGGCCGCGGTGGTCGGCAGCGGGTTGACCGGGCTGGTCTCCGGCTCCAGCATCGCCAACATCGTCACCACCGGCACGTTCACCATCCCGCTGATGAAAAAGGTGGGCTACCCCCCCACCAAATCAGCCGCCATCGAGGTCGCCGCCAGCACCGACGGCCAGCTGGCGCCGCCCATCATGGGGGCCGCGGCCTTCATCATCGCCGAATACGTCAACGTACCCTACGTGGAGGTGGTCAAGGCCGCCGCGGTCCCGGCCTTCGCCTCTTACGCCGCGCTCTTCTACATCACCCATATCGAGGCCTCCAAGCTGGGGCTGCAGGGCATGGCCCGCAGCGAACTGCCGCCTTTCTTCAAGACCCTGCTCGGTGGCGCCCATTTCCTGGTGCCCCTGGTGATGCTGCTCTACGAGCTGATCGTCGTGCGCCACTCCCCCGAACTGGCCGCCTTCAACGCCATCTGGGTGATGGCGCTGATCATGTTTTTTCAAAACCCGGTCAAGGCTTTCTTCAAAAAGGAGCCCCTGGGGCCGGCCTTCCGGCAGAGCGTCGTCCAGATCTTCGCCGCCCTGGCGGGCGGGGCGCGCAACATGGTTTCGGTGGCCCTGGCAACCTCGGCCGCCGGCATCATCGTGGGCGTGGTGGCCCTGGGGCTGGGGCAGCTGATCACCGCCATCATCGACACCCTCTCGGGGGGCAATATCTTTCTGATGCTGGTGATCACGGCCATCACCAGCCTGGTCATCGGCATGGGGCTGCCCACCACCGCCACCTACATCGTGATGGCCTCCCTGACCGCCCCGGCGATCGTCGAAATCGGCGGTTTCAACAATTTCATCGTCCCGCTGATGGCCGCCCATCTGTTCTGCTTCTATTTCGGGATCCTGGCCGATGACACCCCGCCGGTGGGTCTTGCGGCCTACGCCGCCGCCGCCATCGCCAAGTCGCCGCCGGTACCCACCGGTCTGCAGGGCTTCATGTACGACATCCGCACGGCGATTTTGCCGTTCATGTTCATCTTCAACACCGACCTGATTCTGCACAACGTCAACAGCTTGGCCCAGGGGCTGTTGATTTTCGCCATGGCCTGCATCGGCAATTTCGCCTTCGCCTCGGCCACCCAGAACTGGTTCGTGGCCCGCAACCGGATCTGGGAAATACCGCTCTTTTTGTTGGTCACCTTCCTTCTGATGCGGCCGGACGCGGTGGCGCCGATTCTGGGGCTGGCCCACGAGCAGCGCTACTGGGTCTATCCCATCGGGTTGGCCATCTTCGGGCTGCTCTACCTGATGCAGCGTCCCCGTATCCCCCGGGCGGCGGCGACCCAAAGCGGTTGAACCAGCGGCCGCCGGTGGTTCCGGCGGGTCGGCCCGAAAGGAGGAAAGCGATGGGCGACATTCACAAAATCATGGTGGCGATCGCGTTCAGCGATTACTCCCAAGGCATCTTTGAATTCGGGGCGCGGTTGGCCCGCAACCTGGACGCCGAAATCCTCTTGGTGAGCGTCATCAACCAGCGGGACGTGGCCGCCGTTCGCAAGGTGGCGGCCCTGGGTTACGCGATCGACGGCGAACACTATGTTCAGGGGGTGCGCGAGGACCGGCTGAAAATGCTGGCGGACTTTGTGGCCCAGACCGGATTTCCCCGGGAGCGCATCACGGTGCGGATCCTGCTGGGCGATCCCCTGGAGGAGTTGCTGAAGACCGCTCTGGGGGAAAAGGTCGATCTGATCGTGATGGGGGTCAAGGGGCGCTCGGAACTGGAACATGTTCTGGTGGGGTCGGTGGCCGAGAAGATGTTCCGCCGCAGCCCGATCACCATCGTGTCGTATCGCGGCGAAAAAGAGGCCCGCCACCTGCGCAAACGGGTGGCGCATCTGCTATCGGATTAGCGGCCGGGCGCGTGTCTGCTTTTTATGCGACCATCTGCGGCGGGTCCCCGCTTGGGCCCGCCGCTTGACTTTGGCCGGCAGGGGCCTACTCTAGCTCCAAGGTTATTTTTCACCGAGAATTAGAGGAGGTACGCCATGAAATCACATCCTGCCGACCCACAAGGGCTTAAAATCATCATGGACCTGGAACGTCTCAACCGCTCCAACGCCGAGGGGTGTCCGGCCTGCGGACGGAAGTTCTCCCTGGGGGACACGGTCGTCCCGGCCTGCGGGGCGTGGGAGGGGGGGGCCAAGCTGATTCACGAACACGAGGCGGTCTTCGATCACCGCCGCGGGGGCTACGTCGAGAGGCGCTGCCACGCCGCAAACCGCGGCCCCGTGGGCGCGTGACCCGGCCGACGTTTTCCGCCCCGCGCGGAGACCCGATGGCAGCGGCCGCCAGGAGCGAGGGCTTGCCCAAACGACCCGTGGTCGGCCGCCAAGACAGCCGGCGGCATGATCGAGCCGGTGGTGTGAAAGGATAGCCTGTGGCCGCCCAGGACCCGGCCGATGCCCTTCAGGAACGAAATTTTGGGTTCCAGCCGCGAAGCCTGCGGCAGCGGCTGGTGCTTTTCGTGCTGCTGCCGGTGGCTGTGCTGCTGTTTTTGATGGGCCTGATCGGCTTTGTGTTCGCCCGCGACAGCCTGCTGGCCCAGTGGCAGGAAGCGGCCGTGCTCAAACTCCAGCGGGCCGCCCACCGGGTGGACATGCGGCTGGTGGCGCCCAAGGAATGGCTGGAAATTTTCGTCAGCACGGTCGGCCGTCCCGGTGCATCCGCGGTGCAGCAGACGATCATCGAGCGGCTGCAGGCCATGGAGGGGGTCGCCTACGTCCATCTGGTCTGGGAGGATCCCGTCCCGGATGGCTCCCCGATGGACCGCCGTCACGATGACGCCTTGAACCCCAGCGAGCGGGTTTCCCCCCAGGCAAGCCGGTCGCCGCGCATGCACCGCGGGCGGTTCAAGGCGCAGATCACGTCGCCGCGTTACGACGAATTGGTGGCGGGGGAAACCGTGACCCTGGTGGCCCCCCTGAGCGACCCGGATGGCAGGCGCCTCGGGCGCCTGGAAGTGGCCCTGCGCTTCGACCACCTGATCGGGGACGTGCTCGGTTCGGCCCGCTGGCGGGGTCTCATGGCGTTTCTGGTGGACGATGCCGGGCAGGTTTTGACCTGCACGGTTCCCGGCGGCTTACCGGAGTTCTGCGCCGCCGATGATACCCTGACCCGTGAGACGCTGGCGGCCATGCAGACCCGGGAGTCCGGGACCGTTCTGGGCAAGGGCCTCCCCCCGGCGGAGGTGAGCGGTTTTCACCGTCTCCAGGAGGCCCCCTGGACCCTGATCGTGGTCGCCCCCGGGGACCTGGTGCTGGCGCCGATTCTGCGCTTCCGGCGCTACTACGCCGTGACCGGGGTGGCCTTCATCGGGCTTGTGCTGGTTCTGATCCGCCTGATGACCCAGCGCACCGTGGCCGCCATCAAGGATGTTTCACGGGCCGCCGATGCGGTCGCGCGCGGCAGCCTGGGCGCGCCGCTGCCGGTGCGCAGCCGCGACGAGGTGGGCGAGCTGACCCGCAGCTTCAACACCATGTTGCAGCAGCTCGAGGAACGCATCCGGATCAAAAAGGCGCTGGGGCTCGCCCACCAGGTGCAGCAAAACCTGCTGCCGGAGCGCACCCTGACCTTCGGGAACCTCGCGGTCGCCGGTACCAGCCTTTACTGCGACGAGACCGGCGGGGATTACTTCGATTTCCTGCAGTTTCCGGCCCTGGGCGACGGGCGGCTGGTGATCGCGGTGGGGGATGTGGTCGGCCACGGTGTGGCCTCGGCACTGTTGATGGCCACCGTGCGCGCTCTCCTGCGCAGCCGGGCCGCCCAGGGGGGCGCACCCGGTCGGATTGTGGCCGATGTCAACCGTCTGCTGTGCATGGACACGGCCGCGGCGGGCAATTTCATGACCCTTTTCTTCGCTCTGCTGGACCCTGCCGCCGGGGAGATCCGCTGGGTGCGGGCTGGGCACGAACCGGCCCTGCTCTACGACGCCGGAAATGACACCTTCATGGATTTACGCGGCGAAGGCATGGCCCTGGGGGTGGATGACACCCAGGAATACGCCTGTCAAACCTATACCGTCTGGAACGACCGCCATCTATTGCTCTTCGGCACCGACGGGATCTGGGAAACCGAGAACTCGGGCGGCGAGCGCTTCGGCAAGAAGCGCCTGCGACGTCTGTTGCGTGCGCACTGGGAGCGCACCCCGGAAGACATCGTGCGGGCCGTGACCAACGCCGTGGAAGCCTTTCGGCGCGATGCCGTCCAGCAGGACGACATCACCCTGGTGGTGGTCAAATTCCGCCCGACTGCGGCCTGCGGCGCCTGAGGCCGCAGCCGGCCGCTACATGGCGTCCACGTCGGTTTCGGCGATCATCCGGTCCAGCTCCTTTTTGAGGTTCGGCGGCAGGCCCACGATCTCAAGCGAGAGAAAGCCCTTGATGATCAGGGAGGTGGCGTCCTGCTCGCTGAGCCCGCGGGCCATGAGATACTCGATCTCATCGCGGGCGATCTTGCCCACCGCCGCCTCGTGGGACATCTCCACGTCGGGGGTGCGGCCCTCCAGCTCGGGAATGGCGTGAATCGCGCCCTGCTCCGAAAGAAGCAGCCCCTTGCACTCCAGGTGGGCTTTGGCGCCCGGTCGGGCGCCCACCAGGTGGCCCCGGGCGATGATTTTGCCGCCGGTGGAGACCGCCCGCGAAACGATCTCGGCCCGGCAGTCGGGGGCTTCCATCAACACCCGCGAGCCCACGTCCATCAGCGACCCCGGCCGCGCCATGAGAACCGAGTTGAGGCTGGCGGCGGCGTTCGGCCCCCGGAGGGTCACGGTCGGATACATCTGGATATCGCGCGCCGGCACCAGGCAGATGTAGTTGGAGATGAAGGTCCCGCCCGCCTCGACGATCACGGCGGTCCGGGGGCGCACGGCCATCTGTTCGGGCCAGTGATGGATCATGGTGAAGGAGAGCGTGGCGCCCTCTTGGACGTAAAACTCCGACACCCCCACATGCAGGCCGGAGCGCACCCCGTGGGAGGTCGCGCAACCGGTGATGATGTTGAGCTCGGCGTTTTCCTCGGCAATCACGATGTTGTGGACATCCTGGGTGAGCTTGTCCTCAGTGAGATAAAGA
>JASFIY010000019.1:0-10956 GCA_050122415.1 Desulfobacteraceae bacterium | reverse complement strand
TCGTCGCTGGCCGCCAGGGTCACCGCGGTGGGCACGTTGCGCGCCACCTCGCGCGCGAAGCTGGGGCCCGACAAAACCCCCAGGCGGGATTCCGGTATCATGGGCAGCGTTTCGCGCAGGATGCCCGACATGGTGAGATGGGTGACGTTCTCGATCCCCTTGGAGGCCGAAACCACCACCGGAGTCCCGCTGATGCAGGCCGCCATGTCCCGGCTGACCGCACGCATGACATGCGAGGGAACAACCACCAGCAGGAGGTCCTTCCCGGCCACCACCGCCCCCAGATCGTTGGAAGGCGTCAGGTTCTCCGAAAGGGTGACACCCGGCAGGAAGACCTGGTTTTCGCGGTGGTTGAGGATCTGGTCCCTGACCTCGGCCTCGAACACCCATTGCTGCACCCGGTAGCCTTTGCCGGCCAGCAGGTTGGCCAGCGCCGTGCCCCAGCTGCCGGCCCCGATCACGGCGATGCGCAGGCTGCCGCTATCCGATGTTAACTTCATCCGGTTCTTCCTTTTCTGCCAGTCTGGCGGTGCTCACGATGCGCTCACCGGGCTCCATGCCCATGAGGGTGACCCCCTGGGTGTTGCGGCTGATCACCGAGATCCCGTTGACGGGAATCCGGATGATCTTGCCGCGGTCGGTGATCAGCATCACCTCGTCGTCTTCGGCCACCAGGTGAATGGCGACCACCAGGCCGTTGCGTTCGGTCGTCTTGATGGTGATGACCCCTTTGCCGCCGCGTCTTTGAATCGGGTACTCGTCAATCAGGGTCCGCTTGCCGAAGCCGTTTTCGGTGGCCGTAAACAGCGTCTGCCCGTGGCTGAGCACCTCCATGCTGACGATGCGGTCCCCCGGGGCGAGGTTCATGCCCCGCACCCCGCGGGCCGTCCGGCCGGTGGGGCGCACCTCGGATTCCAGAAAGCGAATCGACTGGCCCATGGCCGAGCCCAGGAAAACGTTGCGGGTGCCGTCGGTGATCCGCGCCGCGATCAGTTCGTCGCCTTCCATCAGGTCCACGGCGATGATCCCGCCGGCTCGCGGGCGGCTGAAGGCCATGAGGTCGGTCTTTTTGATGACCCCGTTTTTGGTGGCCATCAGGACATGGTGCCCGGGCTCAAAAGCCGGCACCGCCAGGACGGTGGTGAGGTTCTCACCCTCCTCGAAATTCAGCAGGTTGACGATCGCCTTGCCCCGGCTCTGGCGGCCGGCCAGGGGCAGATCGTAGACCTTGATCCAGTAGACCTTGCCGCGGTTGGTGAAAAAGAGCAGGAAATGATGGGTGGAGGCCACGAACAGGTGCTCGACGAAATCCTCCTCCTTGGTCCCCATGGCGGTCTTGCCCCGGCCGCCGCGCCGCTGACTCTGGTAGAGGCTCAGCGGGTTGCGTTTGATGTAGCCGCTGTTGGAGATCGTGACCACCATGTCCTCTTCGGCGATCATATCCTCGATGCTGATATCCGGGGCGGCTTCGACGATTTCGGTGCGCCGGCCGTCGCCGAACTCGGACTTGATCTCGCGCAGTTCCTCCTGGATGATGTCCAGCACGAGGCGCTCGCTTCCCAGGATTTCGCGAAAGCGGGCGATGTCCTTGAGCACGGTTTCGTACTCCTCGATGATTTTATCGCGCTCCAGCCCCGTCAGCCGCTGCAGGCGCATGTCCAAAATGGCCTGGGCCTGGATGTCGGTCAGGGCAAAGGCCGCCATCAGGCGGCTTTTGGCCTCCGCCGGGGAGCTGGACTGGCGGATCATGCCGACCACCGCGTCCAGATTTTCCAGCGCGATTTTGAGACCTTCCAGAATGTGGGCGCGCGCCTCGGCTTTTCTCAGGTCGAAGCGGGTGCGCCGGATGATGATTTGTTTGCGGTGGTCGATGAAGTGATCGAGAATTTCGCGCAGCGACAGCAGCTCCGGGCGGCCGTCGACCACGGCCAGAAAGATGATCCCGAAGCTGGTGGACATCTGGGTGTGCTTGTAGAGCTGGTTCAGGACGACACCGCCCATGGCCTCGCGCTTGACCCCGATGGCAATCCGCAGGCCTTGACGGTCGGACTCGTCGCGCACGAAGCTGATCCCCTCGATCTGTTTGCTCTTGACGAGCTCAGCGATCTTTTCGATCAGCCGGGCCTTGTTGACCTGATAGGGCAGCTCGGTGACGATGATGCTCTCGCGCCCGGTCTTGGGGTCCTCTTCGACACCGGCGCGCGCCCGCACCCGGATGATCCCCCGCCCGTTCTGGTAGGCCTCGCGGATCCCCTGGGTGCCGTATATGATTCCGGCGGTGGGGAAATCCGGCCCCGGAATGAAGGCCATCAACTCCTCGGAGGTGAGTTCGGGGAAGTCGATCAGGGCGTTGATGGCATCCACCGCTTCGGTGATGTTGTGGGGCGGGATGTTGGTGGCCATGCCGACGGCGATGCCCGAGGACCCGTTGATCAGCAGCGAGGGTATCTTGGCCGGCAGGACGGCCGGCTCGCTGAGGGACTCGTCGTAGTTGGGAACCCAGTCGACGGTTTCCTTGTCCAGGTCGGCCAGCATCTGATGCGCCAGGCGCGTCATGCGGATTTCGGTGTAGCGCATGGCCGCCGCCGGGTCGCCGTCGATGGAGCCGAAGTTGCCCTGGCCGTCGACCATCGGGTAGCGCAGGGAAAAGTCCTGGGCCATCCGAACGATGGTGTCGTATACGGCCGAGTCGCCGTGGGGATGGTACTTGCCGATGACATCACCCACGATGCGCGCCGATTTCTTGTAGGGTTTGTTCCAGTCGTTGCTCAGCTCGCTCATGGCGAAGAGCACCCGCCGGTGAACCGGCTTGAGGCCGTCGCGCACGTCGGGCAGGGCCCGGCCGATGATAACACTCATGGCATAATCGAGATAGGACTTGCGCATTTCCTTCTCGATGCTGATCTCAGGATAAAATTCAGTCTGCATGTGGGTTCAGTCCTGACGGTTGGGGCGGCCTTCGCGGCGGTTTTAATGCTTAGGATTCGGACCGCCGGCGCTGCCATGGAAAGCGGGAAAGATACGCCCGCCCGGGAAAAATCGGGTTGGTTCGGGGTTGGTCGGCGTTCAAATCTCCTTGCCGCTGGGTGCGATCAACGCCTGGTAGTTGACCCGGTAGATTTCCGTCAGGGTCAGAAAGGCCGTCACCACCAGGGGGCCGTAAATGATGCCCAGAATACCGAAGAGCTTCATCCCACCCAAAATAGCGAGGAATACCAGCAAGGTGTGCATCTGCACCCGCGAACCGACCAGCTTGGGTTTAAAGAAATACTCGATGCCGCAGGAAACCACGACGTAAAAAATCAGGAAAAAGATACCGACCGCAATCCGTCCCTGCATCAGCAAAAATACCGCGGTGGGCACCAGCACCACCCCGATCCCCACGATGGGCAAAAAGGCCAGGATGGCCATGATCACCCCCCAGAGAATGGGCGAACTCAACCCGCAGAAGGCGAACAGGGCGCCGCCGAGGACGCCCTGGATCACGCCGCAGATGCCGTTGCCGATCAGGATGGCCCCGGCCATGTCGCGGAATTTATGAACCAGCATGTAATCCTGGTGCTGGGGCAGCGGCGAGAGGTCCTCGATAAAAGCCACCAGCCGCTCACCGTCGATCAGCAGGAAAAAGCTGACCAGCAGCATCATGAAAAAATTGAACAGAAAGCTCAGCGTGTTGGCGGCGATCGCATTGGCCTGTTTGTAGAGAAACAGACCGACCTCCTTGCCAAGCTCCGTCATAGCGGCATTGAGGGCCTCGCCGGTCACCTGGAAATTGAAAGGCGCCAGGAAATCGTTGACCTTCTCCAGCATCCGGCTGCCTTCCAGCAGTTGCCGGATCTCACCGCCCAGCACGGCGCCGAGGGCCTTGCGGTACAGTTCGTTGGCCTCGCTGGCCAGCGCCCCCACCAAAAAAATAATCGGAATGAACAGAATGAAAAAAATAACGCTGCAGGTGAACAGTGAGGCCAGCCAGGGGACGGCCCCCCGGAGACGCATCAAAAACTGATAGAGCGGGTGAAAGCCGCTGCTCACCACCGCGGCCAAAATGATGATCGACAAAAACGGCCGCATCAGCCAGCCCAGCAGCAAGATGGAAACCACGAACAGAACCAGGAAAAACACCAGAATCGAGTAGCGAAGACGGCTGTTGTCCATCTGACTGCTCATTTCCGCCAGCCGCTTCGGGAAAACCTCGCAAGACGCCGGCACACAGCCGCCACCCCGCCGGTTCGCAAGTGAAACAGCGCAACGGGCAGTTCAAATTAGGCATTGCCGCACCGCCGCCGGAAATCCCCCCGACGGCGGCGCGGGTGTGGCCAATGGAGAAATTCGGGTGTTTCAGGGCCGCGGCTGGCTTGGCGGGCAAACCGAAGGCCGGCGTTCGGACGATGCGCCACTGTTTTTTGCAACGTCCCTCACCGGACAGGGGATTTATCTGCTGACCAAGGCACCGGCAACCAGCAGCAACAGCACCTGGTAGATGATCACCGGTTTCAGATCGCCGAAGAGGGCAAAAACGATCCCGCCGCCGACGATCACCGGAACGCCGAAAACCACCAGAATGGCCAATTTTCTGGAAATATCCATTATCACGTGACTCCTTTGGGCTGCCGCAGATCCTCTTTTGCCGGCGGAGGCGCACCAAGCGCCTCCCAAACGTTTTGTTTATAGCAATAAGCACCTATAAAGTAAAGAAAAAAGGCTGCTTACGGTCACCTTTCGATCACCATCGCCATGCCCATGCCGCCGCCGATGCACATGGTGATCAGGGCGCTGTTTTTACCGCTGCGCTTGAGGTGGTTCATGGCGGTGACCATCTGGCGAGCACCGGTACACCCGATGGGATGCCCAAGAGAGATGCCGCTGCCCAGTTGGTTGGGGAAGTCGGTCGGGACCCCCAGCTCCCGCATGCAGCCGATGGCTTGGGCGGCGAAGGCCTCGTTGAGCTCGATAATGTCCAGGTCCTGGACGCTCATGCCGGTTTTTTTGAGCACTTTGCGCACCGCCGGGACCACCCCGAGCCCCATGAAGGCCGGGTCCACCCCACCGGCGGCATAGGCCTTGATCCGCGCAACCGGCTCAAGGCCCAACTCGGCGGCTTTCGCGGCGCTCATCAAAACCACCGCGGCGGCCGCATCGTTGATGCCGGAGGCGTTACCGGCGGTCACGCTGCCGTCGGATTTGAAAGCCGGTCGCAATTTGGCCATTTTTTCGAGGCTGGTGTCCATGGGGCGCTCATCGGTATCGAAAACGATATCCCCCTTGCGGCTCTTGATCACCACCGGTTCGATTTCCTGGGCAAAAAGGCCGTCGGTGATGGCCTTGCGGGCCCGGACATGGCTGAGCACCCCCAGTTCGTCCTGCTCGCGGCGGCTGATGTCATAGGTGGCGGCGATGTTTTCGGCGGTGATGCCCATGTGGTAGCCGTAGAAAATCTCGTAGAGGCCGTCGAAGACCATCAGGTCGTAAATCTCGCCGACGCCGGTGAGTTCCATGCGGTGGCCCCAGCGGGCCTTGGGCAGCGCCATGGGCGCGAGACTCATGTTCTCCTGCCCGCCGGCAACGACCACGTCGGCGTCCCCGCAGCGGATGGCGTCGGCCGCCAGGGCGATTGCCTTGAGCCCCGAGCCGCAGACCTTGTTGATCGTGAAGGCCGGGGTTTCCTTGGGAATGCCGGCGCGGATCATCGCCTGGCGGGCGGTGTTCTGGCCCTGGCAGGCCTGCAGGACGTTGCCCATGATGACCTCGTCGACGTTTACCGGCGTGGCGCCCGCGTCCCAGTCCTGACCGGCTTTTTCCGGCTCCGCCAGCCCCCGGCCCTGCAACTTGTCCGGGGCCAGGGCCTGCACGTCCGCACCGGGCACCGGCCGCAGCCCGGCTCTCTTGAGGGCCGCCTTCATGACCAGCGCGCCCAATTCCACCACCGACACCGTTTTCAGCCCGCCGCCGAAGGCCCCGATGGCCGTCCGCGCTCCGCTAACCAATACCACCTCGCGCATGTTGACTTCCTCCATTTTTGTCGGATGAACAGATTTTCTGTTAACAAATCAAATTTTGATAACTATCATAAGTCCGAATCTCTGGTCAATGGGGACGCAATGTGCTTGATTCTCTTCGCCTACCGGATCCGTCCGGATTATCCGCTGGTCCTGGCCGCCAATCGCGATGAGTTTTATGCCCGGCCCACAGCCCCGCTGGGCTTTTGGCAGGATCAAAAGAAGATCCTGGCCGGCCGCGACCTGAAGGCCCGCGGCACCTGGATGGGGGCTGCTGCCGACGGACGCTGGGCCGCCATCACCAACTACCGCGACCCGGCGGCGCACAAAGCCGATGCCCCCAGCCGGGGTCGTCTGGTGGTGGATTTTCTCGCCGGCGACACACCGCCCCTGGCCTACCTGGAAAACCTGCGCCTCCAGAGCCGCCGCTTCAACGGCTTCAACCTGCTGGTGGGCGACCGGGCGGACCTGTTCTTTTTTTCCAACCGCAACGGCCGCATCCAACGCCTGCACCCCGGGCTTTACGGTCTCAGCAACCACCTGCTGGACACCCCCTGGCCCAAGGTCGCAAGGGGCAAGCAGCGGCTGGGGCGGCTGCTGGCGGCAGCCGGGCCCATCGCCTCCGAGGCGGTCTTCGACCTTCTCGGCGACCGCACCCCGGCCCCGGACCGGAGCCTCCCTAAAACCGGTGTCGGCCCGGAGTGGGAGCGACGCCTGTCACCGCTTTTTATCACCAGCCGCGACTACGGCACCCGTTCTTCGAGTCTGCTGCTGATGAACCGCGCGGGGGCGCTGCGGATCACCGAGCGCACCTTCGGCAGCGACCCGCCCGGCGCTTGGGAGCCTCCGGACCGAACGTTTCGGTTGCCGACCGCGGGGCCGTGAACTTCCCGGGGGCTGCCGCCACGACGGGCGGCCCCGACCGGAGACACCCCGCAAACCGCCGCCCTCACGTCCTCTCCTCCGTTTTTGCGGCCGTCTGCAACCGCCGCCAGCGGTCCAGCCGGCGCTTGACGCTCTGCTCGTAGCCGCGCTCGGTGGGGTGGTAGAAGCGTCGCCCGCGCAGTTCATCCGGCAGGTGCTGTTGGGGCGCGCAGGCCTCGGGATAATCGTGGGCATACTTGTAGCCCCGGCCGTAGCCGAGATCACGCATCAGAGCGGTGGGCGCGTTGCGCAGGTGCAGGGGCACCGGCAGGCTGCCGGTCTGCCGGACGGCCGCCCGCACCTCCCCGTAGGCACGGTAGACGCTGTTGCTCTTGGGTGCGGTGGCGAGATAGACGGCGGCCTGGGCCAGGGCCAGCTCGCCTTCGGGACGGCCCAGAAATCGAAACGCCTCCACCGCCTGCAGGGCGACCCCCAGGGCGTACGGGTCGGCGATGCCGACGTCCTCGGAGGCAAACCGCACCATCCGGCGGGCGACGTAAAGGGCGTCCTCGCCGGCCGCCAGCATCCGCCCCAGCCAGTAAAGCGCGGCGTCCGGGTCGCTGCCCCGCAGGCTTTTGTGCAGGGCCGAAATCAGGTTGTAGTGCTCTTCCCCGGCCTTGTCGTAGAGCAGCGCCTTTTGCTGCAGGGCCTTTTCCACGTCCGCCAGCCGCACCCGGCCCTCGGGGCTTTCGGCGGCCAGCGCCGCCGCCAGCTCCAGACCGTTGAGGGCGCTGCGGGCATCGCCGCCTGAGATCCGCACCAGATGCGCGCGCGCGTCGGCCTCCAGCCGGAGGTCGCGTCGTCCCAGGCCGCGGTCGCCATCGGCCAGGGCGCGGTCCAGGACCAGCCCGATCTCCTCGGGTTGCAGGGGCTCGAGGGTGACCACGCGGCAGCGGGAAAGAAGCGGCGCGATGACTTCAAACGACGGGTTTTCGGTGGTGGCCCCGATCAGGGTGATCAGCCCGCTCTCCACGTGGTGCAGAAAGGCGTCCTGTTGGGCTTTGTTGAAGCGGTGGATTTCGTCCACAAAGAGGATCGTCCGCCGGCGATGGTGCTTGAGCTGCTCGCGGGCCTCGGCCACCACCGCGCGAATCTCTTTGACCCCCGAGAGGACCGCCGAAAAGTGGGTGAAGTGCGAACGGGTCTCCCCGGCGATGATCCGGGCCAGGGTGGTTTTGCCGCAGCCCGGCGGCCCCCAGAGGATCATGGAGAATATCCGGTCGCGGGCAACGGCCCGCCGCACCAGGCCGTCCGCCCCGGCCACGTGCCCCTGGCCCACGAACTCGTCCAGACTGCCCGGCCGCATCCGCTCGGCCAGCGGCCTCTCGGCGCTTACCGCCTGCTGCGCCCGCTGTTCAAAAATATCCACGCTGGGGTGCCTTTGTCCCTTCCCGGGGCCGCGCCCACCTTCTTCGGGGTGTCGCCCCAAAGCGCCGCCTGTCCGTCCAACCGGGTTCGGCAGGCCGCTCGCCGGCCTCAGCCGCGGCCAGTCCTTTTTTTGGGGCCGCGCCCCTTCCTGGGCTGGGGTCGCCGGGCGCGGCTGGCCACAAGGTCCTTGAGCGGCCCCGAGCGCTGCCGGAAAATCAGCCGCAAGGGGGTCTTGTCCAGGCCGGCGCCTTCGCGGATCTGGTTGACGATATAGCGTTTGTAGGAGAAATGGACGGCGTCGGGATAGTTCACGAAACTCACGAAGGTCGGCGGTTTGGTGCCCACCTGGGTGGTGTAGTAAAATTTCAGGCGGCGACCGCGGTGCAGGGGCGGCTCGTTGGCCTGCAGGGCGCGCTCCATGATGCGGTTGAGCTGGCCGGTTCCCAGGCGGGTGGCGTACTGGGTGTAGACGGCATCGACCAGCTCGAAAATCCGCGGCACCCGGAGACCGGTTTTGGCGGAAACGGTCATGATCGGCGCAAACTGCAGAAATCGGGAGGCCGCGCGCAACTCCTCGACGTAGCGCCGGCTGGTCAGGCTGTCCTTTTCCACCAGGTCCCATTTGTTGAGCAGCAGGATACAGCCGCAGCCGCGATCGTGGGCATAGCCGGCGATGGTGATGTCCTGGTCGGTGACCCCCTCGTGAGCGTCCAGCACGATCAGGGCCACATCACAGCGTTCCAGCCCCTGGAGGGCCTTGATGACCGAAAATTTCTCGAGCTTTTCAGCCACCCGGCCCTTGCGCCGGATGCCGGCGGTGTCGATCAGCAGGTAGGACTTGCCGTTGACCTTGCAGACGGCATCCACCGCGTCGCGGGTGGTGCCGGGAACCTCGCTCACCATCAGACGCTCCCGCCCCAGGACCCGGTTGACAAGGGATGACTTGCCCACGTTGGGACGCCCCACAACGGCCACACGCACCATGTCCACCGCCGGCTGGGCGGCGCCGGCGGGCAGGGCTGCCACCAGGGCATCGAGAAAGTCGGGCACCCCGTAGCCGTGTTCGGCCGACACCGGGTAGAGGGGCGCCACCCCCAGCCCATAAAACTCATAGAGCAGCGTCTCCTGCTCCTGGCCGTCCACCTTGTTGACCAGATAAAAGACCGGCTTGCCGGCCTCCCGCAGCAGGGCGAGCATGTCGCGGTCGTAGGGCGAGAGCCCGCCCTTGGCGTCCAGCACCATCACCAGGACGTCGGCGTCGTGGATGGCCTGCTGGACCTGCTGGCGGATGGGGCCCGCGAAATGATCCGGGTCGCCGGCCACAAACCCCCCGGTATCCACCACCGTGAAGGGGGTATCCTCCCAGAGCGCCTCGCCGTAGATCCGGTCCCGGGTCACGCCCGGGGTGTTGTCCACCAGGGCGTTTTTCGAGCGCGTAACCCGGTTGAAAAGCGAGGACTTGCCCACGTTGGGCCGTCCGAGAATGGCGACGATGGGTTTCATGGGGTTTTTCCGCTCAGGGGATGTGGCACCAGCCGAGCCGGCCGGATAGGGCCGCTGCATCAAATCCGGATGACGGCCCGCAACGAACCGCAACAGACGGCGGCACAGTCGCTCAGACCATCTGCGGTTAGTGCAGAATTTGCCTGAGAAACAGCCGGGTACGATCGCTGCGGGGGTTCTGGAAAAAATCCTCGGGCGTGCCCTCCTCAACGATCTGCCCCTCGTCCATGAAAAGCACCCGGTGGGCGACGCTTTTGGCAAAGCCCATCTCGTGGGTCACCACCAGCATGGTCATCCCTTCGCGCGCCAAACCGATCATGACCTCCAGCACCTCCTGGACCATTTCAGGGTCAAGGGCCGAGGTGGGCTCGTCAAAGAGCATCACGCTGGGCTTCATGCACAGGCTGTGGGCGATGGCGACCCGCTGCTGCTGGCCGCCGGAGAGCTGGCCCGGGTACTTCCGGGCCTGCTCGGCGATGCGCACCTTTTCCAGAAGGGCCATCGCCGTTTCTTCGGCCCGGGCCTTGGGTTCTTTGCGCACCCAGATGGGCCCCAGGGTCAGGTTCTCCAGGATCGTCAGGTGGGGGAAGAGGTTGAAGTGTTGAAAGACCATGCCGACTTCGGCGCGGATTTTTTCGATGTTCTTGAGGTCGTTGGTCAGCTCGACGCCGTCCACCCGGATCTGTCCGCGCTGATGCTCCTCCAAGCGGTTGATGCACCGGATCAGGGTGGATTTTCCCGAACCCGAAGGGCCGCAAATGACGACCCGCTCCTTCCGGTGCACCGTCAGGTTGATGTCCTTGAGCACATGAAAATCAGCGAACCATTTGTGCATGTGGCTGATTTCAATAATGACCTCTTCTTCGGCACCCGTGTCAGGCTGATTTTCAAGCGATATGGGCACGCTTCCCCCCGATGAGAATTTTCGTGAGAACGTGGGCGCCGGATTCCCCAACGTGGCCCGGACCTGGAAAGACAGCACAGAAACGGGATCAGGGCAACAAAAATATGACGGTTCCGCAAAAAATCCAATTTCTGCGTTGCGCTGCATCTCGAAGTCCTGCGGCGTACCTTAACTACGCCTCAATCCTCGAGATTTGCGCACCGTAACTTGAACTTTTTTCGAAACCGTCAGGTTTTTGAATTTTTACCAGTTCATCAAAAT
>JASFIY010000018.1:0-10962 GCA_050122415.1 Desulfobacteraceae bacterium | reverse complement strand
TTAATCAAGGCATTTTGGCCGCCCTTGGGGTTTCACGCCCCGGGGCGTAGAGGAAAGGAAACCTTATGGGAACCCATCAACACAAGGCCGCCGCCCCGCGCCAGGTCCGACTGGGGGTTATCAGCGTTTCCAGCACGCGCTCGCTGGCCGAAGACAAAAGCGGCCAGTGGATCGGCAACCGGGCCCGCAAAGAGGGGCATGAGGTGGCCTTTCACCGGGTCATTCCGGATGACGCCGCAGTCATTGCCCAGACGCTGGAAGAGGTCCTGGCGGCTTGCGCCCCCCAGGCCGTTCTGATCACCGGGGGCACCGGTATCAGCCAGCGTGACGTGACCATCGAAGCCATCAAACCCCTTTTTCGCAAGGAACTGTCGGCATTCGGCGTTTTGTTTGCCCAGTTGAGTTTCGAGGAGATCGATTCGGCCGCGATTCTTTCCCGCGCAACCGCCGGCGTGATCGATTCGGCGGTGGTCTTCGCCATGCCCGGCAGCCTCAGAGCCTGTCAACTGGCCTGCACCCAATTGATTTTCCCGGAACTGGGGCATCTGGTGGGCCATCTCCAGGAGGCATGATAAAAGTCGGCGCGCTGGTGGAATCGTTTTTCCCCGCGGCCCTTAACTGGAGCCTGGCGGCCCGCCCATGATCAGATCGAAAGCACGCCGCATGCTGTTCTGAAAGAGATCCGAACCGGGGGGCTCCCGTTGTTCGGAATCGGAGAGCTGTTCGTAGCATCTGCGGTACAGGGGGCTGTCGGGTAACTGCATCATCTCCCAAAACTCCCGGTCTTCACGCGCACCGAAGGAGCTGAGGATCAGGTTTTTGAATTCTTCGCGAATGTTGATTTCGGTCATGTTGCACCCTTTTGGGCCACCGCGCTTGCGGTTGATCGTGTCATCCTTTGAGCGGTCACAGCCCGGGGGAATTGCGGATAATCACCGTTCAAAGATTTAACCGGGGGGTTCGCCGATCCTGGGCGGAATCGCCGCGGAGATAACAGAAGCCCCTGCCCCTGGCAAGAAATTTTTGGGTTCGATTCGGCCTTGGATCCGGTCTGGCGACCGTCGCGCCGGGCGTCGGGTGGGTGTTGGTATGCACTCTGGCGCGCCAGCCGTTTTCATTCTATTAGCCAAAACCGATTCCAGGTCAAGCCGATTTTCGTCCGCCGCTGGCTTTAATCCCAGCCTTAACCCGAACGCAATTTACAGGAAACCCAAATGGCCAAAGCCGGCGGGGAACCGATAGCCGCGGTGGTGGCCAACCACCGCGGAGAAATATTCGATCTGGAGGGCTATGCCGCTGTGGGCATGGCCGGCGAGCACCTGGCGCTGCTGCGGGTCGGCGACACGCGGAAACTGCCCTTCGGCAGTGAACTGATGCGGCTGCCGGACCGGCTGCCGATTGTCTACAACCTTGCGACGGGTGAATACGAGGTGCTGACCGAAAACCCGATGGCCCCTGGTGAAGCGGTCTTTCCGGTGGCGGCCTTCAACTCCCCCGGCTACCTCCTGACCCACGTCAGCGCCTTTCGCGAAGGGCCGCGCGCCGCCCCCCTGCCCCTTTTTTCCTATGGCGCCGTCGGCTGGCGGCGGGGGCGTTTTCGCTCGGCCGTCCTTCAGGTGGACCGCGAGCCCCGTCAGGATCTGCGGCAGATGCCCCCCCGCCAGGTGGCGGCCGGCATCCGCAAGATGCGCAGGGTGCTTCCCGGAAACCGTTTGCGGGCGCATCTGGAACATTGCGCCCTGGTCTACGGCTGCCCGGCCGGCAAGAATTTTTTTCTGGGGCGCTATGAAGCCCCTTTGCCGACCGCGCGCCATTGCAATGCCCGCTGCCTCGGCTGCCTTTCCCTGCAGGCCGGCGCAAGCGTGCCCCGGTCGCAGGAGCGGATCGCCTTCACCCCCGATCCGGACGAAATTGCAGCGGTTGCCCTGACGCACATTCGGCGCGTGAAGCACAGCGTGGTCAGTTTCGGGCAGGGCTGCGAGGGCGATCCGTTGCTGGCCGCAGCGGTCATCGAGCCGGCGATTCGGCTGATCCGGGCCCGCACTGCGGCGGGGACCATCAACATGAACACCAATGCCAGCCGCCCGGAGGTCCTCGAAAAACTTTTCGCCGCCGGCCTGGACAGCGTCCGGGTGAGCCTCAACAGCGCCCGCAAAGCCTGTTATGAGGCCTATTTTCGACCCCGGGACTACCGTTTCGAAGATGTTCTTGAAAGCGTGGCTCTGGCGCACCGTCTGGGGAAATTCGTCTCCCTGAACTACCTCAATTGTCCCGGGGTCACCGATACCCCCCAGGAATTCGAGGCTTTCAGGGCCTTCCTGAGGGGCCACCCGGTTGCTCTGATCCAGTGGCGCAACCTCAATTTTGATCCGCTGCGCTATTGGGGCGCCATGAAGGCGGCGGCCCCCCAGGGCCCGCCCATGGGGGTGAAGGCCCTCCTGGCCGGGTTGCGCAGGTCTTTCCCCGATCTGCGCTACGGGTATTTTAACCCCCCCCGGGAGCGTTTTCACCTGCCGCCGGTCCCATTGGATCTGGAATAAGCGCTGCGCCGTCCGGTTCAGCCGCGCCCGTGACGGGCCGATAAGAAGCCCACACCCCAGCAAACCAGGAGAATGTCAATGGAGATCGTCATCGGAGCCCCGGTTGCGGTGGGGCCGCCCCCCCGGAAAGGACCCGGCTCGGGTCCAGGGATGGTCGAGGCCCGGATCCTCAATGTCCGCCCGCCCCGGCGGCGGGCCGGGAAACCGCCCGATGGTCAGAAAGATCGGCGCGGCGGGCAAATGAACCAGGATCCGGCCGGAGGCCGGGTGATGGTGCTGCTGATCCCCGAGGGCTACAATCTGCCCAGGGATATCGATTGCGGCGATTATCGCATCTTTGTCCGCTTCGCCCCCCGCCGCAAATAGCCCGGCCCCGCAGTTGAAATTTTCCGCCGCCTTCAGGGGCGCCGCTCCTTTGACAGCACCCTTTTTTTGATGTAAAAGCCGCATCATGGAAACGGTGATACAGCTGCTCAGGATCGTGGCCGTCTTGGGGGCCGCCGCACTGCTGGGAAACTGGTTTTTGTCCGAACTCAAAGCGTCCCGCGCCCGCAGAAAACCGTGGTACACGCCCTACCTGAGTCCCCCGGGGCTGATCATCCTCTTTTTGATCGTTTTGCTTCCGCTTCTGATCCGCCTGCTGCGCTGAGGGTCGCGACAAAGTATAATTCCACCGCCCACGGCGCATCCTTTCCGTCAATCTGACCGCATTCAGGAGGCAAGACCTCATGGACTGGGTGGCCGCACGGGTGGTTTTTGACCCCCGCACGTCTGTTTTGGCTGCAGAGCTGATAGCAGCTGTTTTCTACGAGCTGGGGGTCACGGGCGTCGTCATCGACGACCCCGATGCCGACCCCGCCGAGGCTTGGGGTGCGGACGCCGTGCCCCCCGGCCCCGACCATGCGGTGACCGCCTACTTTCCCCGTAACGCCGAGCTGGCATCCTGCCGCCGCGCGCTTGAGGCCGGTTTAAAACGGCTGGCCCTATCGGACGGTATTCACAGCCGGGTGGCCTATTCCGATCTGTCCGAAGAGGACTGGGCCGAGTCCTGGAAAACCTTTTTCTGGCCCCAGAAGGTGACCCCCGCCATCGTTGTCAAGCCCACCTGGCGAGCCTATCAACCGAACGCCGGCGAAACGGTGATTGAAATCGATCCCGGCATGGCGTTCGGCACCGGCACGCACCCCACCACCGTTTTGTGCCTGCGCCTGTTGGAGGACCTGATCACCCCCGGGGCCGCTTTTTTGGATGTCGGCACCGGCTCCGGGATCCTGATGATCGCCGCCGCCAAGTTGGGGGCCGTCAAGCTTCGCGGCGTCGACAACGACCCGCTGGCGGTGGCCGTTGCGGAAAAAAACCTGCGGCTGAACGACGTTGCGCCCGCCACTTACCGGGTTTCGCGGGGGGATTTGCTGAAAGGCGTCGCGGGGCGGTATGATCTGGTGACCGCCAATATCTTGCTGCCGGTCATACTTGAGTTGCTGGAAGGGGTGGATGAGGTGCTGGCCCCCAATGGGGTGCTGATCTGCTCGGGGATTCTGGCCCAAAACCGCGAGCCGGTGGTGGCCCGGATTGAAGAAAAGGGGCTGCTGGTGGAGGCGGTCCTGACCGATCAGGCCTGGTTGGCGGTTGCCGCCCGGCGTCGGTCGTGAAAGAAGCCCCGGCCTTGGGAAACCCCGGTGTGATCGATGGCCTTCGGGGCGGCCCACCCTGACCTTCAGCCGTCGGTTTTGACCAGCTGGGAAGCGGGAACCAGTTGGACCTTGTTTTTCAGCATCGGCAGCTGCTCCGCCAGCACCGTGTAGGTGGCCAGGTGAGGGTGCCCGATGCCGATGGCGCTGCCCTGCCGCTGCGCCAGGGCCACCAGCCGCTGGATTTGGCGGCGGATCGCGCCTTCCTCGGCGACATGGTCGAGAAAAACGTCCCGCTGGCCAAAGGGTACCTGGAGCAGTCGGGCCGACGGCCGGCACAAGCTCTCGGGGGTGGTGCGGCTGTCGATGAAAAAAAGATCTCGTTTCTTCAGGATCGAAAAAATCTGGTACATTTGGGTGGAACGTTCCGTCATGCGGGAGCCCATGTGGTTGTTGACGCCCTTGATGTCGGGAACGGCCTCCAGGTTTCGCTCCAGCTGGCGGATCAGCTCATCGGGGGTCATCGAAACCAGCAGGGCGCCTCGGCCCGGCTGGACCGCGGGGTATTCCTTGGGTTCCATGGGAAGGTGCAGCATGGCCTCCATCCCCCGCCGGCGCATTTCCGCGGAAACGGCGCGTTGGAAAGGGCTGTGGGGCAGGATCGAAAAGGTGATGGCGTTGTCGAGGTCCATGAATTTGGTCGCCAGGCCATGGTCGTAGCCGATATCGTCGATGATCAGGGCCACCCTGGGCAGATCGGCCGGGGGCCGCGGGGGCTTTGATATCGGCGGTTTGGGCTTCGGTTGGGGTGCGCGGTGCGCTTCGGGGGGAAAAATTTCGTAGGTCGGGGTTTTGGAAACCTTGGCCTGGGCCCTGGAATGCGGTTTTGCCGGTGCCGGCTTGATCGTCTTGGGCGCGATCGGCGCGGGCGGCTTGGCCACCGGGGGCGCCACGGCGACGCTCTGGCTTTTGGATGGTATATAGTGGCGGGCGGCAACCGCCGCGATGACCACCAATCCGACCAGGGCGCTCAGCGCGATGAGGACCCTGGGCAGGTGGCGCCGCAGCAGCGAGGCCGCCGGGCGTTTGCGGCTCCGGGGCGCTTTTTTGCGTTGTTTTGTTTTCGCTTTCGCTTTGGGTTTGGTGTTGGCCATGGGTCTCTCGCAGCGCGCCGGGGCGCGCGTGCCCCGCGTGGGGCGGGGGATGCCGGGCTGACGGGAAAATGACCGCGATCACGCTGGGCCCGGTTCAACGTGCCGCCAAACAGGATCGCCCATCCGCCTGCAGGCGGATGGGCAATGAATCCCCGGGCAGATTTCCGCGTTGCTGCCCGTCGGCTCTTGGCGGGCCCGGTTATATCCCGTTTCAGCCCTTCAGATTTTTGAAAATATCGTAGCTGATCAAAATTTCCATGGCCCTGACGACCTGGTTGTCAGCCTCCAGCCCTGCCGTGGTCAAGACGCCCTCCAAGGTTTCGATTTCCGGAGCCAATTCCGTGGGTTCTTGCTCCGGCCCGATCCCCTCGCTTTCGTCCGGATCTCCGGGCGGCACCCTTTCCAGGTGGTTTTTAAGGTCCTTTTCCTTCACCAGGCGCTCTTCCGTCGCGTCGCTTTCTTCCTCCGGCAATTGGTGCGGCACCACGATATCCGGTTCGATGCCCTTGGCCTGGATGGAGCGGCCGTTGGGCGTGTAGTAGCGGGCGATGGTGAATTTCAACCCGAAACCGTCGCGCAGGGATTCCACGGTCTGGACCGACCCCTTGCCAAAAGAGGCCGTGCCGAGAATAAGCGCCCGTTTGTGGTCCTGCAGGGCCCCGGCGACGATTTCCGATGCACTGGCGCTGCCGCCGTTGATCAACACCACCATGGGGTAGTCCCGGCCCGCCGCTGGGGCGGCCGAGGCCTTGAAGACTTTGGTGTGGGTGTTCTGACGCCCCCGGATGGAAAGGATGACACCCTCTTTGAGAAACAGATCGGAAACCTCCACCGCCTGGTTCAGCAGCCCGCCGGGGTTGTTGCGCAGATCCAGCACCAGGCCCCGCAATGGCGTTTTGCCAGACTCCAGCTTTTTCAGAGCGGCCTGCAGGTCTTCGGTGGTTTTGTCGCGGAAGTTGGTGACCCTCACGTAGCCGTAACCGGGCTTGATCTCCAAGGCCCGCACGCTCTCGATGGGAATGACATCCCGGGTGAGTTTGAAATCCATCGGGCCGGCCGCACCTTCCCGCAAAATGGTCACCACCACCTCGGTTCCCTTGGGGCCGCGCATCATCATCACGGCGCTGCGCAGATCGGTGGTGGGTTCGCCGTCGACTTTGATGATCCGGTCCTGGGCCTTGATGCCCGCCTTGAATGCAGGGGCGCCCTCGATGGGTGAGATCACGGTGACGAAGCCGTTGCGCATGGTGATGCGGATCCCGATGCCGGTGAACTCCCCGTGGGTGTCGATCTGCAGTTCCTCGTAGGCATCGGGGGGCAGCAGTGCGGAGTGGGGGTCCAGGCTTTGAACCATGCCCTGGATGGCCTTGTGGATCAGGTCGGTCGTATCCACGGCGTCGACGTAGTTTTTTTCGATCAGTTCGAGGACGTCTGAAAAGAGTTTGAGACCTTTGTAAGTTTCGTCGTTGCTGGCCCCCAGGTCGCGGCTGAACCCCGCCCCGATGCTCCAGAAGATGACGGCCACGGCCAAAAACAGCCAAAGCCTGATGTAAGGTCCTGATTTTCGGGTCATAAAGCCAGCTCCTTATCAGCCGCGTTGATGGATCCATGCCGCCGGGTTCAAGGGTTTTCCCTGATGGCGCACCTCGAAATACAAACCCGGCTCGGGCGATAACCCCGTGTCTCCGACCGTGGCGATGACTTCCTGCGCCAGAACGGCGTCCCCCTTCTGTTTGAACAATTCCTCGGCGTGGGCGTAGACCGTGCAGTAATTTTTTCCGTGATCGATGATCATCATATTGCCGAATCCTTTGAACCAGCTGGAAAAAATAACCCGGCCAGGACCAACCGAACGAATGGGCTCGCCCCGCTGGGCCTGGATCTCGACGCCGCTTCGAAAATTCATCACATCCAAGCCCGGATTTTTGTAAGGTCCGAAAAACTTAACTATTTTACCTTCAACGGGCATTTTTAGCAACCCCTTAAGGGATGCGAAACCATCTCCGGCCGTATTTTCCACCTGCGGCGGCGGGTTCTGCCGCAATAAAGACTGGATCACCCCGTCCAGGGCCGCGGCCGAGGCGTTGAGGGATTCAATGGCGGCCAGTTCAAGGGACTTCTGGTTGCGGATCTCATCCAGCAGGCGCATCCGTCGGCTCTTGACGGTTTCAAGCGCCTTCAACTGGTGGTTCAGGGCCTCGGTTTGCTCTTGTTTTTCGGCTTTCCGGGACTCCAGTCGGCGCATCAGCGCGGCGTGCCGCTCGTAATCGCTCCGTAGGCTGCTGAAAACCTTGTCGTCATGGGCCAGAATATTATTAAGCGCTCTTTTTCGTTCAGAAAATTCGCTGATTGAGCCTGCGCTCAGCAAAAACTGGATCTGCCCGATCCACGAGAGCTTGTAGAGCGCCACCAGCCGCCGGGAGGCCTGCGCCTCGGTCTCGGCGATCCGCCCCTCCAGCGCGTTGATTTCCTGCCGGTTGTTTTGCAGTTCGGCGTTCAAGGCTTCCAGGGCCGCCCGCTGGTCCCGAATCTCGAGGGTTGTGCGGTTGAGCTCGCGGTTGATTTGATTGAGACGCGCCAGCACCTCCCCTTCGCGCCGCATCTCATCGGCGACCTTGGCCTTGCGCGCCTCGAGCGTGCGGGTTAGGGCGGCGAAGGCGCGCGCCAGCAGGCTGCGTTCGTGGGGGTCGGCCTGGGCTGCGGTTTCGGCCGTGAGCAGCTTGACCCATCGAGGGTCGTGCTTGACGTAGCCCGTCTGTCCCTGGTGGTCGACTTTCAGCCAGCCAGCGGTTTGCCCCAGAACGCGAACGGCTTCCCCCTTTCGGAGGGTTCGTAGAATCGCCGCACGGGGCTCCGGCGCCCGGCGCAGGTTCAGCCCGGTGGCGGTCACGATGCCAACCGCTTCGCCCGCCCCTGCAACCGGCACCGCCATGGCCGCCAGGCCTGCGAGAACAACGGCCAGGCCGATCCAGCCCGGCTGGTGGCGCCTCGCCCAAATTAACCGCATCGTCGCATCGCCTAATGAGCCGCCTTTTCTCGGGGCAATTCAGGTTTTTAACTGCTGTCTGAGGGACAGAACGCTCCCCAGCCAGCCGGCCAGCATACCGGCGCCCAGGATGCCGGCTGTCAGGGCCGCCGGGAAAAAACGCACTTCGAAGCGACCCGGCAGAAGGCCCGGGGCAATCTGGGCGCTGAGGTAAAGGTGCCCGGCCAGCAGCGCGGCCAGCCCGGCCGCAGCGCCCATCAACCCCTGAAGGATGCCCTCGAGGTAGAGCGGGGCCCGAATAAACCCTTCGGATGCCCCCACCAGCCGCATGATTTCAATTTCCTCCCGTCGGCCGTACAACACCAGGCGGGTGGTGTTGGCCACGATCAGGACCGTTGCCAGCAAAAACAGTCCGCACATTCCCAACCCGGTCAGCTTGAAAAGGCGCAGGATCGCCCCGAAGCGCTCCAGCCAGCCCTGGCCGTACTCGACTTCCTCGACTCCCGGGAGTTTCTGGATTGCGGCCGCCAACTGCGCCACCGCCGCCCAGTCGCGCATGTCAGGCTGCAGCTGCACCTCGAAGGCATGCGGCAGCGGGTTGGCCTTGAGGTTGTGGATAAGGGAGAGCTGGTGTTGCAGCTGCTCCCGCAGGCGGGCCAGACCCTCTTCCTTGGAAATGAAAACCGCGCTGCTCACCGCCGGCAGGTTCTCCAGCCGGTGCTGAAGGTCCGGCACCGCGTCCTCGGCGACCTGCGGCTGAAGGTAGACCATGACCCTTACGCCCTGCTGCCAGAGGGCCATCAAGCGGTTGGCATTGACGAAAAACAGACCGAAAGCACTGGATATCAGGATGGCCAGGGCGATGGTGGCGACGGTGACCGCGTTGAGAAACCGGTTGTCGCGGATATCGGCCAGGGCGCGCTTCCAAAGTCGAATCATGGGGCGTCCGCCGATGCTCGGGGCATAAGACGGCCCCGCTCCAGATGGATGACCCGTCCGGGGGTGCGGCGGATGGTCTCCTGGTCGTGGGTGGCGATGACCACCGTGGCCCCGCGCCGGTGGTAGCGCTGCAGCAAGGCCATGATGATGCCGGCCGCGGAGGGGTCCAGGCTGCCGGTGGGCTCGTCGGCCAAGAGGATTTTCGGGCTGCCCACAATGGCGCGCGCCACCGCCACGCGCTGCTGCTCGCCGCCCGAGAGTGCCGGGGGCAGGGCGCTGTCACGACCCTCGAGGCCGACGGTCCGCAGAACGCTGTGAACCTTCTTGCGGATCAGGGGCTCCTTTTGCCCCATGGCCTCCAGCACCAGGGAGATGTTGGCGAA
Organism: Desulfobacteraceae bacterium; assembly: GCA_050122415.1. Lineage (GTDB taxonomy): Bacteria > Desulfobacterota > Desulfobacteria > Desulfobacterales > JAABRJ01 > JAABRJ01. The sequence continues at coordinate 1,329 of JASFIY010000018.1, read as the reverse complement.
AACCGACCGCGTCGGAATCAGACGGTAGTTTTGAAAGATGATGCCGAACCGGCGCCTCAGGTCGGGAATGCGTTTGCGCGCTATCCGGGCCAGGTTCAATCCGTCCACCAGGATCTGGCCCTCGGAGGCCGGCTCCCCCAGGTAAAGGAGCTTGAGCAGGGTGGATTTGCCGGCGCCGCTGGGGCCGGTGATGAACACCAGCTCGTTTTGGAATATATCCAGGGTGATGTCGCTCAGCGCTTTCAGCGCTCCGTAGCGCCGGTGGACGCCGAACAAGCGCACGATCGCCGGCCGTTCGTGGGGGGACGGGGCTGCGCCCCCGAAGGCCCCGTGCTCGGCAGCCGGCGCCGCTGGGGATTTTGGCGTCATAACGTGCATGCCCGGGATAAAAATTTGACCCTCAAACCGATACTTGCTATACCCCTCCCAAGTTCAAGGAGTGCTGTTTCCAGTTTTCCTTAACTTGGAGCCCCCACTGGAATCCCATTAAACAGGCTTCTTCCGTTTCGGTGGGGGCTTTTCTATCGAAATTCCGGTTTTAAATCAAGACAAGCACGGCGATCTCAGCCGTGTGCGCGGGTGGTGAGATGAAACAGGAGCTGATCGACCTGCTCTGCCGGAAATCATTCCAATACAGCCCGGAGCCGGTTTTTAAACTCGTTTCGGGAAGATCCAGCTGCTTTTACGTAAACTGCAAGCCGACGACCCTCAGCCCGCGGGGAATTTACCTGACCGGTCATTTGGTCTTCCAGGCCGTTCGGGATTCCGGGGTCGCCGGGGTCGGGGGGCTGACCTTCGGAGCCGACCCGATTGCCGTGGCGACGGCCTTCGCCTCGGAGTTGGAGGGCCGCCCGGTCAAGGCCTTTTCGGTCCGCAAGACCCAAAAGGATCACGGCATCGTTCGCTGGATCGAGGGCGACATGGCCGCCGGGGAGCGGGTCGCCATCATTGACGATGTCGTCACCACCGGGGGCTCCACCATCCAGGCCATCCAGCGGGCCCGGATGGAAGGCCTGGACGTGGTGCGGGCTGTCATTTTGGTGGATCGCCAGGAGGGCGGCCTGGAGAACATCCGCCAACACGTGGCGGATGTCTCGGCGATCATCCGCCGCGATGAGCTGGTTCTGCGCTGGCAGCAGCTTCACGCACACGACTGACCCCCCGCCGGGTCACCGGCGGCAGACAGCTCCCGGAAAAGGCTAACTTGGGGCGACGCGGCCCCAGTGAATCACACGGGGAGGGCTGGGGGGTGCTGGGACGCAAAGCATACGCCCAGCCGGGCGACCTCAACGGCGGCCGTTGGGAAAATAGGTGGCGCAGGCGTTTTCG
>JASFIY010000017.1:0-11532 GCA_050122415.1 Desulfobacteraceae bacterium | reverse complement strand
AGATAATCACGAAGAAGATGAGGGTGATCATTTTCACGTTGGGAGCAGCCATCTTGTTGAACAAGGCCAGACAGATCCGCTTGTCCACCCCGGTCCTCACAAAGGCCGCCGAAAACATGAGGCTGCCCATGATAAACCAGACGGAGTCGCTCCAATACAGCTGCGCGATTTCATCCCGGCTCCAGATGCCGGTAAAGACCATGATAAGGCCCAGGAAAAACGCCACCATGGGAAGCGGCACGCACTCCGTCATAAAGCACAGCACCACGATGATCATCATGCCCACCGACACCTTGATGTGCCAGGCGCCCACATCGGCCCGCTCCCGGTCGGCTTCGGTGAGATCTTCATATTTCAGGCCGGTGCTTCTGAGCTCAAGCGCATTTTTCATCATTTCAAAATAGGCCTGGTCGTCCAGGGTCTCGACAAATGCCTGGGCTTTTTTCAGATTGGCGCTGGTGGCGTTGATTTTGTATTTGGCGCACCATTTAACGTCCCGTTTAAAGAACGGTTTCCTTTCGAGAATGCCCATGCGCATGCTCTGTTCCATTATCTGGGCGGTCAGCAGCTGCCACTGCTCCACATCCCCGCTGCCTTTTCCAAACAGCGTCTTGGTCAGGCTGTCGATGACCGCCTTGGGGCCGATCTTGACCTCGGTGCCCATGTCCTTCATGCCGTAAGGGGTAGGCATCATCAGGAGAATGAAAAAGAGGATCACCGGAATGCTGAAAATCTTCCAATTCACCAGTTTATCATATCCTGAAGCCTTGTTTTCTTGGTCCGACATGTGTGTCTCCTATAAGACTTGTGATGTTTTTGATAAAATGGCGTGACTGTTGAAACCGAAAACCGCCCCTCGATCAGCTCTCGTGAACGATACGGGCGATTTCAAAAAACAGTTCCTGTTCCCGTACGATTCCCACCACCTTTCCTTGCCGGGTGACCGCCGCGCGCCGGGCCCTTTCGGTGAACATCAGATCGGCGACCTCCATCAAATTGGCATTTTCATCCACGAGCAAAGGTGTTTTGGACATGATATTGCCGACCTTTTTATCGATCAGCGCTTTGACCTGGTGGGTGAAAAGGCCTCTCCAGAACAAAGGCGAAAACCGTATACTGTCCGCCATGGTGGGCATGGGAGCGGACAAGTAGGCCGGTCGCAGGGCCCGGATGAGATCCTTGATGCTCAAGATACCCACGAGCTCGCCCTTGCCGTCGAAGACCAGGATGGAACGGTGTCCGGTCTCCATGATTTTTCCGGTTGATAAAATAGTCTCATGGGATTTTTTAAGTTCCGCGATGGCCTCCTTCAGGGTGCGGTTCACATCGATGGTCGTGTAATCTTCAACGGGGATCATGATGTCGCTTACCCTTTTTTCCTCCTGAAATCTTTCGGTGGTGAAACTGCAAGCGTCCTGGATCCTTGCGGCCAACAGATCGATGTCACAAGGCTTGCTCAAGTAGTCAAAGGCACCCTCATCAAATGAAGCCTTGGCCGACTCCGCCTCCCCGTGTCCTGTCAGCATGATGACCGGCAACCTGGGATCGATTTTCCTGATCTCCGCCAGGGTTTGATGCCCGTCCATCCCCGGCATTTTGACGTCCAGCACCACCACATCCTGGGGCGATTTTTTTAAAATCTCCAGGGCCTCTTCCCCGGTGCCGGCCAAGGTGGTGGCGAAACCTTTGCGGTTCAGTATCTTGGACGTGGTCGCGCGGAACTGCTCCTCGTCGTCCACCATGAGGACTTTGATCTTGTCTGCCATACGCCTCCTCCCTAAAAACCGTTATAGGTTGCTTGATCCATTTGGCGGTCACTGAAAACAATCCGTCCGCTTCTTGAGGTGAAACCTTCTGGGCTGTCCCGCCGAGTGCCACCGTATGGTTTGATTAATTCCATTGATGAAATCGACGGTAGATCTCGATGCCGCCCAACACCGCCACCAGGATGACAGTGGCATAGTAGTAGATGCGCTTTTCCGTTTGACGTGAAAGCCGGGTTGTCCATTTCATGATCTAACCTCCTGTTTAAAATGTCCGGGCTCCCCATTCCCTGCGGTCATGACGCCCGACCTTGGACGCCTGGAATCAGGGAGACGGCGCCGGTTTGCATATTCAAGGTTCCGGAAAAAAGGATCAGGTGTAGGCACCCATCCAGGGATCCGTAATCCCGTACCATTATGTCCCGCATGGCCATTTGGGTCGGGCTGAATACCCGAAACTCGTAAACGTCGTGCTCACCGGCCATCGGCCGGGTGACACCCGCAAGCGTTCGCACCCACTGGTCATTGAGCTCAAGTTCCTGAATCAAGTGCCGGCGCAACTTTTCCGGAAGCGGGCCGGGTGATGCTGGGAGGCGCGGGAATTTCGGTTGGCGGGTGCTCTTTTTTTCCCAGAACTTCCATCTCATGGCACCTCTTCCCTTCGGGGCCGCCCATGTTGCGGTGATCGAACCTGCCGGTTTTTGATCTTTGCCGGCGCATCATGTCTGGCCGTCATCTATCACGGAAAGATTACAGAGTTCTTTCGGCAGGATTACATTTTTGAAAGGTTTTGCGCCGATTGGGACCGGCGAAGGGCAAAGCATTGGGGAGGCCTCGAGGGCGAGGCGTCGATTCAGCAGTTGGGGAGGTGAGCAGGTGGCGGAATGGCGGGCAAACGGATTTCGAACACCGATCCCGCTCCAGGCGTGCTGGATACCCGGATTTCGCCTTGGTGGGCGTGAAGCACGGCTTTGACCAGGCTCAGGCCCAAGCCGAGTCCCCGATGAGTGGAACGGGCACCGCGGTAGAGCCGGTCCCAAATTCGGTCGATCTCCTCGGGTAAAATGCCGATGCCCGAGTCGGCGACGCGCACCACGACTGTGTCAGCGACCTTTTCGATGCCAACGCGGATGACCCCGTCTTCCGGGGTGAACTTAACGGCGTTGTCCAGCAGATTGGCCATGATTTGACTGACCCGGTCCGCGTCGGCTTCAATGTAGGCCGAATCGCAAAAACCGGTTTCCAAGCGAATCCGCTTCTCTTCGGCCACATAGCGGTACATGTCCACCACCGTCTCGGCCAGGGGCGACAGGTCCACTGGTTTGAGTACCAGGCGCATGGTGCCGGTTTCGGCTTCGGAGATGTCCATCAGCATCCCCAACATTCGCAGGATGCGGTCCGACTCTTCCACGCAGTCCTGCAGGGCCTCGCGGCAGGCCGTTGCCGGCGCGTCCGCCTGAAGCGCTCTTTCGGCATTGTTGCGGAAGCGGGTCATGGGGGTGCGCAGGTCGTGGGCCACGCTGTCCAGGGCGCCGCGCATGGCTCGGATCAACTGGTTGATTTTTTCGATCATCCGGTTGAAAAGACTCCCCAGTTCCGCCAGTTCGTCGCCGGTCTGGCTGTCCGCGACCCGGGCGTCCAGCCTTCCGGATTCAATCGCCGAAACGGTGTTGATAAGATTCCGTAACGGCATCAGCACCCGTCGGGACAAAAGGGCGCCTCCGGCAACGGCCAACAGGATCAGGGCGCCGCAAACCGTCACAAATACGCCCCGCAGCCTGCCCAGCACCGCCAGCCGATCCTGGGTACTGATGCCGACTTGAAAAAGGGCGCCGTCAGACAGTCGGGCCGTCATGATCTCAAGATCAAAGGTACGGGACCGGTTGGGCAGGCGAAACCATACCTCGGGACGCGGATTGAGCATTTCTCGCAGGGCTTCCAGGTCGAACTCCTCCCAGTGGTGAGGGAAAAAAACCAGATCGTGGCGGTCGCCCGCTGCGAGGAGGCGGGTAAAAAAAGGGTTGTTTTTGCGATGCCGATTGTTGTCCACAACGGTGTCTTGCAGTGCCTGCCGGCCACCGGATTCATATTGGCCGCTCAGGCCTTCCATTTCGCCCAAGACCTTTTCCCGATCCTGGCGCGCCAAGGTGGCGCCCACGGCCAGATAGGCAACCACGGCCAGCAGCAGGTAGCTGAGAAAAAAGAGAGCCGCATAGCCGGCGGCGATTTTAAAGCCGATGGTTTTTTCGAACTGCCACATCCGGCGCCTTGATCGCATAGCCGATACCGCGAATGGTGTGAATCATTTTGTCTTGAAAATCCCTGTCGATCTTGTTTCTCAATCTGCAGACCAGGACATCAACGACATTTGTTTGGGGGTCGAAGTGAAAATCCCAGATGTGTTCCAAGATCATCGTCTTTGAAACCGTGCGGCCCTTGTTGCGCAGCAGATATTCCAGCAGGGCATACTCCTTGGGCTGCAAGTCGATGGTTTGCCCACCCCGGCGAACTTCGTGATGAATGAGGTCCACGGTCAGATCGCCGCAGGTCAGGTGGTTTGCCTCCACCGTCTTGGAGCCTCGGCGCACCAACGCCTGAACCCTTGCCAGAAGCTCGGCAAAAATAAAGGGCTTGACCAGATAATCGTCCGCACCCCGCTGGAGTCCCTTGATGCGATCTTCCACCGCCTGTTTTGCGCTGAGCACCAATATGGGGATGTCGACACCTCGATGGCGCAGGATGCCGATCAGGCTCAGGCCGTCCATATTCGGCAGCATGATATCCACCACGGCCACGTCGTAGGAAACCGATAAGGCCATGTGAAGCCCTTGTTCGCCATCATCGGTGCGGTCAACCGAAAAGCCGGCCTCGCGCAGCCCGTTTTCAATAAAGGCGGCAATTTTTAAATCATCTTCAACCAACAAGACGCGCATGTTTGTTCACCCATTACGCCACATGGCAGCCCAAAGGCCTGGCAGTCAACCTGACGCTGACCGTCAATTTATATCATTGGCTCAAAAAAGAACAATCGTTTGGTGACGGCGCCCATTTTTTCCAGTTCGAAAACCGAAGGATCGGACAGGGAATTTTGACCTATTTTACGGAACCGTCAATTTTGATGATGGGGTGCTGTACAACGCGCAGGGACCGGGAGAGTGACCAACAGGGGGGATCTGCTCGCGGCGGCAGCCACATCAACCGAAGCGTCCGGTGATGTAGTCCTGGGTGAGTTGGTGGCGGGGATTGGTGAAGACCTGCGTAGTGGCGCCGACCTCGATGAGGTCGCCCAGGTGGAAATAGGCCGTGCGTTGGGAGACCCGCGCGGCCTGCTGCATGGAGTGGGTGACGATGGCGATGGAATAGTGCTGCTTGAGCTCGTCGATCAGGTCTTCGATGACCGAGGTGGCGATGGGGTCCAGGGCCGAGCAGGGCTCGTCCATCAGAATCACTTCGGGGCTGACGGCGATGGCGCGCGCGATGCACAGGCGCTGTTGCTGGCCGCCGGACAGACCCGTGCCCGGGTGTCCCATGAGGTCCTTGACTTCTTCCCACAGGCCGGCTTTGCGCAGGGAGGTTTCCACGATTTCGTCCAGTTCGGCCTTGTTCTGCGCCAGGCCGTGAATCCGTGGGCCGTAGGCCACGTTGTCGTAGATGGATTTGGGGAAGGGGTTGGGCTTTTGAAACACCATCCCCACCTGGGCCCGCAGGGGCACCACATCCACGTCCTTGCCGTAGATATCCATGCCGTCCAGCATGATTTCGCCGGTCACGCGACAGGTGTCGATGGTGTCGTTCATCCGGTTGAGGCAGCGTATGAAGGTGGACTTGCCGCAGCCCGAAGGTCCGATCATGGCGATGACCTCGTTGCGGCCGATGTCCAGTGATACGTTTTTGATGGCCTGCTTATCGCCGTAGTAGACATTCACCTCGCGGCAGGTCATGCGGGCATTGTCGGTAAATGGCGTGCCGATGGTCTGGCGGCTGTCCCGATCGACAAGAAGAGGGTTTTTGGGTTTTTTGGCGGGCCTGACCGGCGATGCTGTGTCCTTTTGGTCGTCTGCCACTTTTGGGTCCTCTGCTTGGGCTATGGCGTCCATTGTCAAACGGCTTTCATGATCGTTTTCGCGTGAACCCATCCCAGTCAAAAACGCAAGACGGCGTCACACGTCATTTTTTGTAACCGTTCACGGGGTTGAAATGGACAATGTGTCCCAGGGCCCCGCGGGGTAAGCGTTTACAGGGTGCTGTAGCTGCAAGGCTTCGGGCACGCCGGCGTACTGCTGTACTTCAAGTGCCCGGTAACGCAGCAGATGCAGTGCCCTGTGAACGGTTACCATATTTTTAACAAGTCGGCAGGCCGGCGTCAATTTGGAACTCCCCGCCGGCCTGCCGAAGGCTTGTTATTCTATTTCATCGTGAGCGGCTTGAGCGCCTGGACGTCGCTCTGGAACTGCTTACGCTCTGGGTCCGGCATGGGGATCAGGCCCTTGTCACTCAAGTAGCCGTCCGGCCCCCAGGTGCTTTCCGCGGTGAACTCGTTCAGGTACTCCTGGATGCCCGGAATGACGCCCACGTGAACCTTTTTGACGTAGAAGAACAGCGGACGGGACACCGGATAGGAGCCGTCGGCGATGGCCTCGAAGGTCGGCTGCACGCCGTCGATGTAGGAGCCCTGGATCACATCGGTGTTCTGATCCAGGAAGCTGAAGCCGAAGATGCCCAGGGCGTTGGGGTTGGCCTGCAGCTTCTGCACGATCAGGTTGTCGTTCTCGCCGGCTTCCACATAGCCGCCGTCTTCCCGAATGGTGTGCGCGGCTGCCTTGTAGTCGTTTTTATCCATGGCCTTGATGAAGGCGAACTCGTTGGCGGCCTCTTCCATCACCAGTTCCAGGAAAGCGTCGCGGGTGCCGGAGGTCGGCGGCGGTCCCAGCACTTCGATCTTTTCGGCCGGCAGGGCGGGATTGACCTCCTGCCAGGTCTTGTAGGGATTGGGAACGAGCTTCTCGGCACCCGCGGGATCGGGCACGCTCTTGGCCAGGGCCAGGAAGATGTCCTTGCGGGTCAGCTTCAGCGCGGGGGCCGTTTTGGCGTTGGCGATCACGATGCCGTCATAGCCGATCTTGACCTCGATGATCTCCTTGACGCCGTTGGACTGGCAGGTGTCGTATTCCGACTTTTTCATGGCCCGGGAGGCGTTTGTGATGTCCGGGTGCTCCACCCCGACGCCGCTGCAGAAGAGCTTGAACCCGCCGCCGGAACCGGTGGACTCGATCTTGGGGGTTTTGAAGCCGCTGGTCTTTCCGAACTGCTCGGCCACCACCGTGGCGAAGGGGTAAACCGTGGAAGACCCGACGATGCTGATGTAGTCCCGGGCCGAAGCCGCATAAACCGTTCCTGCCGCAGCCGCAAAGATGAGTGCGGTGGCGATCACAACTGTCTTTTTAACCATGTCTCCTCCTCGAAAAATGATAAATGTGGATTACCGGGTTCATAAAACGGGGACCCTCATGTTCCCCAGCTTAAAGGGCCACTATTAGCGTTTGATTAAGGTCTCGAAAAAATCATCCGGGCCATCGAAAAACCCCCCTCTACCAGCGCCGCTCGAATTTCTTGCGCAGAATGACCGCGGTGGCGTTCATCACGATCAAAAAGGCCAGCAGCACCATGGTGGCCGCCGAGGTGCGTTCCACAAAGGCACGTTCCGGGCTGTCGGCCCAGAGAAAGATCTGCACCGGCAGCACCGTGGCGGGATCCGTAAAGCCCTGGGGGACGTCCACGATAAAGGCCACCATGCCGATCATGAGAAGCGGCGCCGATTCCCCCAGGGCCCGCGCCATGCCGATGATGGTACCGGTCAGGATGCCGGGCAGCGCCAGGGGCAGCACGTGGTGCAGGACCATCTGCATCTTGGAGGCGCCGACCCCCAGAGCCGCCTCGCGGATGGAGGGCGGGACCGACTGCAGCGAGGCGCGCCCGGCGATGATGATGGTCGGCAGGGTCATCAGGGTCAGCACCAGTCCCCCCACCAGGGGGGCCGAACGCGGCAGGCCGAAGAAATTCAGAAAGACGGCCAGGCCCAGCAGCCCGAACACGATGGACGGCACCGCGGCGAGATTGTTGATGTTGACTTCGATCAAATCCGTCCAGCGGTTCTTGGGCGCGAATTCCTCCAGATAGACGGCCGAGGCGATGCCGATGGGAAAGGAGAGCGCCAGGGTCACCAGCAGGGTGTAGAAGGACCCCATCAGGGCCCCGTGGATCCCGGCCAGTTCGGGTTCGCGCGAGTCCCCGGCGGTGAAAAAGGTCCGGTTGAAACGCTTTTCGATTCGCCCCTCACGCTGCAACCGCTCGCACCAGGCCAGTTGGGCATCCTTGATGCGGCGCTGGGCTTCCGGCGTGTCGAGATCGAAATGCCCCTTCACCAGCATGTCGATGTCGTCGTCGGCCGGCACCCAGACCGGCAGGGTTTGACCGATCATCGTCGGGGAGTCGAGCACCAGCTTGCGGATCTGGAAGGCCGCGCCGCTGCTGACCATGCCATAGAGCATGCGCTTTTGGTTGCGCGAGGTGGCATCGGGGAACATCTGCAGCAGGGACTGCTTGACCAGGCCGGAGTAGTCGGCGGTGGGGAGGGTGTCCGGGCTCAGGACGGCCGGATCGAAAAAGATGTCCAGCCGAATGAAGGTCTGTTGAAAAGCGGTGTATCCCCTGGAGATGATGCTGCCGAACAGGATCATGAGAAAGATCAGGCTGGCCACGATGGCAGCGACGCCATAGAGCCGAAAGCGGCGCTCCCGGCCGTAGCGCCTGGCCAGACTGGCATTCACGATGTCGATGGTCCGGCGCTGCCCGGCGGGGACCGGGGGAGGGGTGGAAGTTTTATTCATACTGCTCCCTGTATTTTCGCACCACGTGGAGGGCGATGACGTTGAGGACCAGGGTGGCGACAAAGAGCACCAGCCCCAGGGCGAAGGCCGCCAGCGTCTTGGGGCTGTCGAATTCCTGGTCGCCCACCAGCAGAGTGACGATCTGAACGGTGACCGTGGTGACCGTTTTGAGCGGGTTGGCGGTCAGATTGGCGGCGAGTCCGGCCGCCATCACCACGATCATGGTTTCACCGATGGCGCGCGAGACGGCCAGCAAAACACTGCCCACGATCCCGGGCAGGGCGGCGGGCAGCACCACCTTCTTGATGGTCTCGGATCGGGTCGCGCCCAAACTGTAGGCCCCGTCGCGCATGGCCTGGGGCACGGCGTTGATGACATCGTCGGAGAGCGAGGAGACGAAGGGAATGATCATAATCCCCATGACCAGCCCGGCGGCCAGGGCGCTTTCGGAGGAGACGTCCAGGCCGAGAACGATGCCGCTATCGCGGATGAAAGGCGCCACGGTCAGGGCCGCGAAAAAACCGTAGACCACGGTGGGGATGCCCGCCAGGATTTCCATCAGCGGTTTGGCCACGGCGCGAAATTTGCGGTGGGCGTATTCCGAGAGGTAGATCGCCGCCATCAAGCCGATGGGCACCGCGACCGCCATGGCGATGGCGGAGATCATCAGCGTGCCCACAAAGATCGGCACGGCCCCGAAGGCTCCCGAGGCGCCGACCTGATCCGCCCGAATGGCGATCTGGGGGCTCCACTTGAGGCCGAACAGAAACTCGGTGACGGGTACCTGCCGGAAGAAAAGCATGGCCTCGAACAGCACCGAGAGTAAAATGCCGATGGTGGTGAAGATGGCGATGGTGGAGCAGGCCACCAAAATCCAGTTGATGATGCGCTCCACCTGGTTGCGGGCGCGCAAGCTGGGCGCAATTATGCGCATCAGGACCGTGGCCGCGACCATGATCAGGGCCACCACCACTACCGCCAGGGCGGCGTGGCTGATGGTTTGGAGCTGTCGGTAGTGGGCCGCAGCGGCGCGCATGGTCTGATCGATGTCGGCGGAGACGATGTTGCCGCTGACCAGGTTGCGGATGTCGTTGAGCACCAGGTTGAGGCGGTCGGCAGGCAGCTCGCGAATCGCCTCGGGCAGCCCGGCGACCACCAGATGGGCAATGATCTGGGATTCGAAAGAGTTCCAGAGGCTGAAGACCAGCAGGGCCGGAATACCGCACCAGAGGGCGGTCAGAAGCCCATAGTAGGTGGGGCGGGAATGCATCCGAAGCAGCCCGGCGCGGTCGCCGGCCACGGCAAAGGCGCGTTTGCGTCCCAGGAAATAGGCTGCCGAGCTCAGCAGCAGAATAACTACCAGGGTAGATGATGGCGTAAACATCGCGGGTCAACTTCCATTGGGTGATCGGGCGGCATTGCGCAGCCGCAGCTGAAGTGCAGCCAGAAGGTAAGGGGGGCGTGTTAGGAACGTGTTAGGAAATGGTTATGATCCTGCTAGATTTGCAATAAATCCCTGTATGCGGGGCCGGTCAGCTTCAAGGCTTCCGTTGGGAGCCCGCACCTGATTGGGCGAAAGGCGCCTGAAACGGCCGGGCAAGGTGCCGCGACGGGTCCTTGACGGCGCCTCAGATTGGTGTTGCGCTTGGGGCTCAAAGGCATTAGGAAAGAAGGAACCTCCGGCAGTTTCCCAGGCGCCTGCAGGTTGGCTGCTTGGGCCTTGGTCGCGCCGCCGCCCGCAAGGTAAGCCGTCTTGTTTCGGCCCATCCGCGCACGTCACGGGTAAAACCTTACTCCGTCCCAGGGGAGGACCAATGGAGAAAATCAAAATCGAGAGCAGCGATGCATTCGTGTACCCCATGCCGATGACCATCATCGGCGCGGTGGTGGACGGCAAGCCGAACTTCATGGCGGCGGCCTGGGTATCGCGCGTCAACTTCAAGCCGCCCATGATGATGATCGCCCTGGGGGCCCATCACACCAACCTGGGCATCGAGGCCAACAACGCTTTCAGCATCAACCTGCCGGACGTGTCGCTGCTGGAAAAAACCGACTACTGCGGGATCGTATCCGGACGGAAAGTGGACAAGTCAAAGCTGTTCGATGTTTTTTTCGGTGAGTTGGCGGGCGCCCCGCTGATTCGGGAGTGCCCGCTCAGCATGGCCTGCCGCCTGAATCAAACGGTCAAGCTGCCCTTCGACACGCTCTATATCGGCGATGTCCTCGCGGTTTATACGGAAGCGCGTTATTTGACCGACGGCAAGCCGGACGTTCAAAAAATCAACCCCTTCACCCTCACAATGCCGGACAACCGCTACTGGCGCGTGGGGGAGATGGCCGGGCGGGCCTGGAGCGACGGGAAGAAGCTGAAAAAGTAGAGGGCTTCAGAGGCCTCGGAGGGTTTTCCCAGACCGTTCAACGTGTTCGCTGGATGCGATCGGCCTTCTTGCGGCGGCAAGATGGCCCCCGCTTCGCTGCTCCCCGATCTTCTGTCTGTAAATCCGACCGTATTTCCGGTGGCGACACGCCTGCCATGTCGGGATCTTGGGCTGTCGACGATCTGGTCCATCAATACCTTCAGGCTGCCAACCCATCAGGTCAATGCGCTGCTCATGCAACCCGGAGTTTGCAAAACCGCGGATTGCCCTCGCTTCGGCAGCGGTGTTATTACAATTCTGTCCTTTTGAACCACAAAAAATTTCTAAGCGTTCAGGGGGTAATTGCTGTTTGAATCAAATCCAGGAAAGATCTGGCAGGAGGTTTTGGAAATAAGATTTAACACAGTCTACGAGAACCGGGAAGGTGGCCTTTGCTTTCAGACGACAGTTTTCCTTCAATGACAGGATGCGTTCCACCCACCGGTTTCCTTTCTCGCTTTGAGT
>JASFIY010000016.1:0-11592 GCA_050122415.1 Desulfobacteraceae bacterium | reverse complement strand
ATCGCCTTAAGGGCCATACCGGTTGCATTCTGGTTGCAGGAGACGACGTCGGCCGGTTTGTTGGCACACCCTGCCGCGAACATACCGCCTTTCTCGAAGTCGTTGATGATGAAACCATCCTCGGTATACTTCAGGTCAGCGGGAAGTTTGACATTGGCTGCGGTGGGCTGCATGCCGGTGGCCAGGACCACCATCTCGACGGTCTGGTGGATTTTTTCGCCGGTCACGGCATTTTCGGCCACCACCGTCAGATTGCCGGTTTGCGGGTCTTCGCTGACCTCCGCAACTTTGCCCTTGATCAGGAAGACGTTCGGGTCCTCCTTGATTTTCTGGTAGAACTTTTCATAGCGCTGGCCCGGCGCCCTGAGGTCGATGTAGAAGATGTAGACCTTTGCCTCCGGATACTGTGCCCGGACATAGGTGGCGTGCTTCAGGGAGGCCATGCAGCAGATGTAGGAGCAGTAGGGGAGATGGTTTTCGTCCCTGGAGCCGGCGCACTGCACAAAGGCGATGCTTTGGGGTGCTTTGTCGTCGGAGGGCCGCTGGATCTTGCCCTGGGTCGGCCCGTTGAAGGCCGCCATGCGCTCGAGCATCATGTTGCTGACGATATTCTGGTAACGGCCGAAGCCGAGGTTGTCGATCCGGCTGGCATCGTAGGGCTCCCAGCCGGTCGCCCAGACAATCGCACCCACCTGCAGGTTGAGGGTCTTGGGCTGCATCTCGAGGTCCACCGCGTCGTACTTGCAGGCCTCTTTGCAGCGCTGGGCGTCCTCGGTACCGATAATCTGGGGGCTGATCACGAACCTGGCGGGAAAGGCCATCTCATGGGCCAGGTAGGCGCCCTTGATACGGTCCATCCCAAAATTGAACTCGTTGGAAATCTCGGTCTCGCAGGCCTCGGCGCAGGCACCGCAGGCGGTGCAATTTTCATTGACGTAGCGCGGGGCGACCCGCACGGCGACATCGTAGCTGCCGGGGGCGCCGCTGACCTTCTCGACTTCGGCGAGGGTCAGCACCTTGATCCGGGGGTTGTCTTTAATCCGTCTGAAATTGATCTCAAGCCCGCAGGTCGGGGGGCATAGCTTGGGAAAGTATTGGTTCAACTGGGCGACCCTGCCGCCCAGGTACGGATTTTTTTCAACCAAGATCACCTCGTAGCCCACTTCGGCAGCTTCAAGGGCCGTGGTCAATCCGCTAATCCCTCCTCCAACAACCATAATACTCCCGTTTGCAGGGGCTGCGTTGTCCAGTGTCATGCTATCCCTCCGTGCATAGAGTGTTTCCGTTTAGTAAGGCGCTGACTGGCATGTGGTGTACTTCGAATTTGCCATTGGAGGGCGGGATCGATCCAGACAGGTAATGGTGCACCAAAAGACATTCCCAGGCTTAAGAAACCTTTGCTTTCCCCTTGCGGGGAACCGTTTTCCCACGCCCTCTCCGAGACGTTGCGGCTCGATCGTTTTAATGAAAAACCTCCAGGTATCCTAAGATACCTGGAGGCAGCTGCTGCTATACCGTTACCGGCATGTCATCAATCCGGGATGAGCTTGACGTAGTCTTTCTTGAAGACATCCCATTTCTGCGTTTTCGGGTCGTACTTGGAGTTGACGAAGCAGAACCAGTTCTCGTCGTCCTGCCCCGGGTAGTCGGCCTGGTAGTAGAAGCCGGGGTAGCGGGTTTCCTTGCGGAACTGGATGTGACGCAGGTGGGATTCCACCGTCCAGATGCGGTGGTAGATTTCCCAGCAGCGCATCAGTTCGTGCAGGTCGCCGGCGGCCAGCTTTTCACAGTCCTCGCGCATGGTCTGGAGCAGATCCATGACGATCTCCAGGTTCTTGCTGGTGGTCTGGTAATAGGTGGCCGTCCCGCCGCCGTACTCGTTGGTGGCCTTCATCAGCCGCAGCGCCATGCCCGAAGGTTTGACGTAGTTGGGGTTGATGTCGACGGAGGTGGTGTACTGGGAGTGCTCCAGGAAGGTGCGGACCGGCTTGTAAACGAGGTCGACCAGCTCTTCCTTGGTCTCTTTCAAGGCCGGTTTGAAGTCGGCATGATCCTTGGCGTAGCGGACCATCTGCTTGACGGCCATGCGGCCTTCGGCGTGGGAGCCGGAGGAGAACTTGTGGCCGGAGCAGCCGACGCCGTCGCCGGCGGTGAACAGGCCGTTGACGGTGGTCATGCGGTTGTAGACCTTGCCGTTGTCAGCCTTGATTTTGTAGGAATCCGGGACCCAGTCATAGTCCGGCCCGGAAACCCAGAAGCCGCAGCAGCCGGAGTGGGACCCCAGCAGGTACGGTTCGGTGGGCATGATTTCGGAGTTTTTCTTCTCCGGTTCGGTGTTGGTGGCGCACCACAGGTTGGCCTGGCCGCAGGTCATGTCAAGGAAGTCTTCCCAGGCTTCGGACTCCAGGTGCTTGAGCTCCTTCTTGTCCATGGTCTTGCCGATTTCGGCCAGGGCGGTGACGGTGTCCATGATGATCGGTCCGCGGCCTTCCTTCATCTCGAAGAGCATCAGGTGGTTGCGCAGACAGGTGGGGGTGATCGCGGCGGTGCCGTATGGTGCATAATTCTGCAGCTCGGACTTGGCGGCGTCGCTGGCGGCGAAGTTCTCACCCAGGCCGTTGAGGGCCTTGGCCTTGAACAGCAGGAACCAGGCGCCGACCGGGCCGTAGCCGTCCTTGAAGCGCGCCGGGGTGAAACGGTTCTCCATCATGGAGAGCTCCGCACCCACCTGCATGCACATGGTGTAGGTGGAGCCGGCGTTCCAAACCGGGTACCAGGCGCGGCCCTTGCCCTCGCCGACGCTGCGCGGCTGGTAGATGTTGACCGCGCCGCCGCAGGCCACCAGCATGGTCTTGCACTTGATGATGTAGACCTTGTTTTCACGCACGGAGAAGCCCACGGCACCGGCGATCTGGTTCTCGCGGTTGGCGTCCAGGAGCAGCTTGACGATGAAGCAGCGCTCGAGGATGTTGTCATCGCCGATGGCCAGCTTGGCCGCTTCGGCGACAACGCGCTTGTAGGACTCGCCGTTGATCATGATCTGCCACTTACCGGTGCGCACCGGGGTGGCGCCGCCTTTCAGGGTGCCCATCTTCTGGCCTTTTTTGCCGTCGAGGTTCTTCCCGTCATCGGTTTTCTTCCAGATCGGCAGACCCCACTCTTCGAACAGATGCACCGAGTCGTCCACATGGCAGCCGAGATCGTAGATCAGGTCTTCGCGTACCAGGCCCATCAGGTCGTTGCGCACCATGCGCACGTAATCCTCGGGGGCGTTTGAGCCGATGTAGGTGTTGATCGCGGAAAGGCCCTGGGCGACGGCGCCGCTGCGCTCCATGGCGGCCTTGTCGCAGAGCAGGACGCTCTGGCCCTCATCCATCCATTTTTTGGCCTCGAAGGCGGCGCCACAGGCAGCCATGCCGCCACCGACGATCAGGATGTCAACTTCGCGTTCTTCGACCGCCGGATCCTTCACGGCCTTGAGTTCACCCACCGGTTTATTCGGAATTGCCATATTGCTTCCTCCTTAAAGAAATTGGGATTCTTGGTGTGTCATTCGGACTGCATCGTTTCCACAAACCTGGCGCGACTCCGAATTAGAGGCCCTTCGGTCTGGGCACGGAGTAGCCGTCGGCCTCTTCGGTGGACAGCAGATCGCTTTCGAGATCCTTGCCCTTGAGGTCCAGATAGGCGTTGGCCGCACCTTCGGGGGTGGTCCGGATGGGGAACTTGAAGCGCTTGATGAGGCCGTTCCGGAATTTACAGGTCCACATGACGTCCTCGGTTCCCAGCATGGGCATGACGCTGCTTCCCAGCGGCACGAAGTCGGAGTAGCCGCGAACCTCGATGGCCTGGGTGGGGCAGATCTTGACGCATGAAAAACATTCCCAGCACTGATCCGGCTCCTGGTTGTAGGCCTTCATGGCGTTGGGATCGAGGACCATCAGATCGTTCGGACAGATGTACATACATGCAGTCTTGTCGCCGCCTTTGCAGCCGTCACACTTTTCATCGATTACGTAAGTTGGCATTGAATATACCTCCTGGTTTTCGTGGTAAAGGTTCCGTTTTACTCTCCTGCGCGCAAACTACGAAACGTAATGGCTTTGCACACCTCCCTTCGTCGTGGTGGCCGAAAGCGTTGCCGGCCAACTGCAGATTTATTCCAAAAGGTGACTCCCCTACCTGGTAAATTTTTTTCTGTTTACCACCAAATTACGGGGCTGACAAATGGATTTTTCAGCCTCCGGCAACCCTCGCCCGGGCTAAAAATCCAAATTAATAGTTTACCCAAAAATGTTTCAGCCCGGGCAAACTTTAAGCGCCCGCCGCGGGCCTAAAAAGTTTCGCCCCTCTGGGCCTTGCCGACCAGCCGCAGCAGATTTTCCTCGCGACCTTTGACGGCGGCCGCCTTCTTGGCCCCGGGGGGGGCGGCGGCCTCCCGGGGGCTTGGGGTCCCTCCAAGGCTTGCCGGGCGGTAGCCCAGCCGAGTGAGGATATTGCCGATGGTGTTTTCGCTGGGCAGCTGGTCGTCGCGATAGCCGAAGCGCTTGACCAGCAAGCGCCGCACCGCCCGGGCGGTGATTTTGCCGAGGGGGAAGTCCACTTTGAAATCGGGAAGCAGTTGGCCGTCTTTGTCGAAAAGGGACTGAATGTCGGCGATCAGCTGGGGGATCTTCTCTTCGGTTTTCTTCTTTCCCCGAGCCGAATAATTGTCCAGGCACTCAATCCCGGTGGCCAGTTCCCTGATTCCCTTGTGGACCGTCTCCCGCCCCCAGCCGAACTCACGCTCGGCCTTGCGGGCGCTGCCGCCGAAAAGTTCATTGGTGATTTCCGCAATGAACTCCCGACGCTGGGAACCGGTAAGCTTCTTGGCCGTTTTTTTGATGATGGCTTTGACTTCTTCCGATATTTCGCTCAATCCAGGATATCCTGTCGTGGTGTTTCAGGAGGTGCTGGCCGCCCCCTACCGGTCGGTCCTGAATCGCTTTTTTGGTGCAGGAAAATGCAAACAGGCATGGGTAAATTATTTTCTGCGGACCTCTTAGCACCCGTCGCCCCCAATGTCAATAAGTTTCGCGGCTTCGGCGTCAATTTGTTTCAATGGTTCCAGACGCCTAATCGGATATCCCCATATCTGGATGACGAATTGTCGACACATACCATATATGGTTCCCCGCCCCTTCATAACGTTCCCAAAGAAAATGGGTTGACAAGCGGTCTGAACATGCTACCACCATCACCAGGGTGACGGCACCCTGAGCGGCCGTTCGAAACCCTCCGCGCCGCCGGGTTTTCGAATTTCAAGCGCTTTATCAAAACTTTTCGAGGTGCGACGGTGATGCCCCCCGGTGATATGATCCCCCTTTCCCCGCAAGACACCTTCACCTTTGCCTGCAATCCCGGGGTGACCTGCTTCAACCAGTGCTGCCGGGACCTCAACCACTTTCTGACACCCTACGACGTGCTGCGCCTCAAGCGCCGCCTGGGCCTGAGCTCCGGCGAATTCCTGCGGCGCTTCACCTCCCGGCACATCGGGCCGGGGTCGGGGCTGCCGGTGGTGACCCTCAAGCCCACCGGCGGGTCCCAGCTGAGATGCCCGTTTGTCGCCCCCCAGGGCTGCAGCGTCTACCCCGACCGGCCGGCGGCCTGCCGGACCTACCCCCTGGTGCGGATGGTCGCGCGCGCCAGGGAGGGCGGCCAGCTCAGCGAACGCTTCTTCCTGCTGAGGGAACCCCACTGCCGGGGCCACCACCAGGACCGCCGGCAAACCGTGCGGGAATGGCTGGCAGACCAGGATTTGGGCGCCTACAACCGAATGAACGACCTGCTGATGGCGCTCATCAGCCTCAAAAGGCGCCTGGCTCCCGGCCCCCTGACGGTTTCCCTGCAGGGGCTTTTTTACCACGCTTGCTACGATCTGGACGCCTTCCGCGCCCGGCTTCGGACATCGCGGCCGGGCGCGGCCGCGGACCCACCTTCCCAGGAAAGCCTGGCGGGGGACGACGACGCGCTTCTGACCTACGCCCTGGACTACTGGCAAAAGGCGCTGGCCGGCCCCACGTCTCGGTGGCAGGATCGCCGCCTACCGGAGCGGGGGCCGAATCAAACGAGGTGAAAGGAGGGTCGCCGTGACCATCGTCGACAAGGTCGCCCTGGTGCTGGGCGGCATCAAGGGCATCGGCCGGGCCGTTGCCCTGGACTTGGCCGAAGCCGGCGCCAGGGTCGTGACGACCTACTGGGACTGGCCGGAGAGCCTGCCGGAGATGCAGGCGGCGTTCGCCCCTTTCGGCGAACGGCAGATGATCCGGCGCACCAACCTGCTGGCGGCCGATCAGATCCAAGCCCTGGTGGCCGAGGCCGTCGCCCGTTTCGGCCGCCTGGACATTCTGGTCAACAATATCGAACGCGGCGGCTGGCCGGTGGTCCACGGCGCCTACGTCCCCGAGCAGTGGGATCTGGAAATGGCCACCACCCTGAGGGCCAAATGGTGGGTTTTCAACGCCGCCCTGCCCCACCTGAAGGCCTCCGGCGACGGGGCGGTGATCACTTTCTCCTCCATCGCCGGCGTGGTGGGGCGCTCGGGCCCGGCCAGCCTGATTTTCAACGACGGCTATGCCGCCGCCAACCGCGGGGTTTCCCTCTTGACCGAGACCTGGGCCCGCGCGGCGGCGCCGGCGGTGCGGGTCAACGAGATCATGCTGGGCATCTTCGAAACCCGCCACGCCGAGCACACCCGCGGCTGGGGCCTGCTGACGGCGGAGCAGCGACAGGCCGTGCGGGACCACACCCTGCTCGGCCGCACGGGGGTCATCAGCGACGTCCTCAAGGCGGTTCGCTTCCTGATCGAAGACGCCCCCTTCATGACCGGCGCCGTCCTGCGGTTGGACGGCGGGTATGTGCTGGGCGGGGAGGCGGTGGCCCCGATGCCCAAGGGGGTGCTGGGAGCCGAGCCCCCGGGCGCCCCTTAGCGGGGACGCAGCCAATCGCTGGGGATGGCCCAGACGAAAAACCCGACCCACGCCAGGCTGAATTTCAGGAGTTCGGTGTCGTCTCTTCGGATTTTTTTCTGAAGGGCCGGTTTGACGGCATAGCGCTTGAGAAAACTGCTTGCGAAAACGAACTCGCGGAAGCGGTCGAGGTTGTAGAGCGCCATGAACGCCATTTTGGCCCGCGGCCCGGCGGGGCCCTCGGCCCCCCAGGGGTCTTGCTGAAAGAGGCCTTTCAATTCGGCCCAGCGGGCGGTCATGCGGTGATAGACCACCGCCTCCTGGTCCAGCTCCCAGGTCTTCGGCGTCCAGGTTTTCTTTTCGTGCCGCCCCAGGCAGAAGTCCGGCGGCCGGAAAAAGGTCACCACCTGCGATTGGTTGCTGACCGCATCGAAGAGCACCCCCTGCTCCAGGGGAAAGGTCCGGCAGGCATCCGGTCGGTCGGGGTAGACCGCGCAGCCCTCGGGGGTCAGAAAGGGGCAGGTCTTCCCGGCGTCGGCGGACATGCGCAGCAAAACTTCCGGGAAATGGCTGCCGTCCCGCAGGACCACGTCCACATGCCACTCCAGGAACTGGTCGGAGGAGATCCCCAGCCGCTTTTTGAGGCGCAGGACGTCGTAAGGGTAGAGGAAGAGGTTGAGGTTGCGGCAGCAGCGGTTGAAGCAGGCCACGCCGGGGTGGCAGCGGAAATGGAAGGTGTCGTTTTCCTTCAGCCGGGTGCCGGGCAGCCGTTCGAGGGTTTGGGGGTCAACGCAGCGCATCGGGCAGGCTCCTCGGGGCATCGCCGGCGGTTTCGGTTTCATCGGCCAGCATCTCGGCGATGGTCAGTTTCAGGCGCGCCCCGAAGCCCAGCGCCCGCCGGATCTCCTGCTCCAGGCCCGCCATGCGGGCGTAAAGGGGGCTGCGGTCAAAGGCAACGTAGGGCTGGCGGCCGTGGCGTTCGGAAAACAGCCGGCAGCCGGGCCCGTAAGAGACCGGACGTCCGGGGGGCCTGAGTTCATGCGGAATGCCGTGCAGCCGGCAGATCATGGGCCGAAAGGCGTAAAGCCGGCAGCGGCCGTCCTGGTTGAGGGGGCACATCAGGCGCACCGGCAGGCCGCGTTCTTCAAGCGCCGCGCTCTCGCCGCGGACCTCGGCCGCGCGCCGTAAAACCGCCGCCCGGACCCCGGGCGCCAGTTCGGCCAGCCCCGCGCGCAGATAGAGATACTCCAGCAGGGTGTGGTGATCGAAGCGGGTCCGGCAGCAGCTCTCGGCACAGCCCTGGCAGTCGAACCCGTAGCTCCGGGCGGCGGCATGGTAGGCCCGGTCCATCTGCGCAAAGAGCGCCTGCAGGCGGGTCCTGAAGGGCGCCAGGGCCCCCAGGGGCAAGCGGTTCAACTCATGACAGGCAGCCATCGCGGCCTCCGGCGCCGTTCAGACCAGGCGCGACGGGAAAAAGATCCGCTCATACAGATCGAGGGCGTTGCGGTCGGTCATGGTGGCGATCAAATCGCAGACGATCCGCTCGCGGGACTGCTCCTGGTGGTTGCAGCCGAGCATTTCCATGTCCTTCAACTGTTTTTGCAGCATGTCGGGGTGATCCATAAAATAGGTGAAGAGCTCCGTTAAGATTTTCTTGGCCTTCACAAATTCATTGTGGACCAGGGGCGCGCGGTAGACGTTTTCAAACAAAAACTGGCGCAGGACCATCATCGCCTCGTGCACGGGATCGCTCATGCGCAGGGCCCGGGGGTCGTCGCTGACGGTGCTGGCGAAGACCAGGTCGCGGATCATGGTGGCGGCCCGCTGGCTGTGGGAGGCGCCCAGGGTCCGGGTGCAGATCTCCGGCACCTGCGCCGCGACAATCACCCCGCTGCGGATGGCATCATCCAGGTCATGGTTGAGATAGGCGATGATGTCGGCAATGCGGACGATCCGCCCCTCGATGGTGGCGGCCAGCTCGCCGGGGTCCTCGGGGATCACCCGCCCGTAGCCCTTGGAGTGTTTGAGAATGCCGTCCCGGACCTCGTAGGTCAGGTTGAGACCCTGGCCGCTGTTTTCGAGAATATCCACCATCCGCAGGCTCTGTTCGTAGTGCAGGAAGCACCCCTGCAAGATTTCGCGCAGGGCGGTTTCCCCGCTGTGGCCGAACGGCGTATGGCCCAGGTCATGGCCCAGGGCGATGGCTTCGGCCAGATCTTCGTTGAGAAACATCGCCCGCGCGATGGTTCTGGCAATCTGGGCGACCTCCAAGGTGTGGGTCAGACGCGTCCGATACTGGTCGCCCAACGGGGCGAGGAAAACCTGGGTTTTGTGCTTCAGGCGCCGGAAGGAGTTGGAATACAGGATCCGGTCGCGATCCACCTGAAACACCGTTCGGATCGGGCAGGGCGCCTCCGGCCGGCGGCGCCCTTTGGAGGCCGCGCTGAGGCAGCCGAAGGGCGAGATGAAATTTCTTTCGCGCTTTTCGAAAGTTTCGCGTATGCTCAATCCGGGTTCGCTCATCATCCGCACCCGGCCGCCACCCCGGAGGCGGCCGCCGCTGAAAGGTGTTCAAACAAGGCAAAACGGTCCTATTTTTTCAAACCGGCCCCCAATTGTAAAGACCTATTTTGAAGCCGGCGGGGCCTGCCGCCGCTTGCAGGTCCGGGCAGACGGGGGCGCTGCGCCGCCCGGCGGAGACCCCCCATGAGCGGTCACCACCTGATTCTGGGAGAACTCACGGATTATCTGACCGGGGAAACCCTCCCGGATACCCACGATGAGCGCTATCGGCAACAGTTGGCGCGCCTGCTGGTGGAAAGCAAGGGCTTTTTGAAAAGCGATCTCATCCCCCGGGTCCCGCTGCAGGTCAGGGCCGGCGAGAAATCGGCCTTGCTCCGGATCGATTTGGCGGTGCGCCTGGACAGCACGATCGCCATGATCGTCCGATTCGGGCCCGGCTCCCTGACCACCCGGCACCGCCCGGCCCTGGCCGCCGGCCGCCTGCTGGCCCCCTATCAGATCCCGGTGGCCGTGGTGACCAACGGGCGGGACGCCGACATTCTCGACGGCGCAAGCGGCAAGCGCCTCGGCAGCGGGCTGGCGCAAATTCCCGCCCGAGCGGCGCTGGCGGCGCGGCTGGCGGACCGGCCGCCGCTTCCCGTCCCGCCCCGGCGTGCCGCCCTGGAGTCCCGGGTGCTCTATGCCTACGAGGTCGACGGCAGCTGCCCGTGCGACGACACCATCTGCCGCCTTTAGCAGCGAAAACAAGGAACGCGGGCCGGCGCCCCCGGTGCCCAAAGCCCCCCAGAGCGCCCGCTTTGCGGGCAAGGAGCGCGCCACCGTGAAGGACGACCGCTTTTTCATGCAAAAAGCGCTCGAGCTGGCCCGCAAGGCCCTGGCGGTCGGAGAGTTTCCCGTGGGCTGCGTGCTGGTCGGCGGCGATGCGATCCTGGCCGACGGCCGCCGCCGGGGATCCGCCCGAGAGACACCCGACGAGCTCGATCATGCCGAAATGGTGGCGCTTCGCCGGCTGGCCGAGACCGCCCCGGGCCGCGGCCGGTCGCACCTGACCGCCTACTGCACCATGGAGCCGTGCCTGATGTGCTACGCCGCCCTGCTGCTCAACGGCATAGAGCGCATCGTCTACGCCTACGAGGATGCCATGGGCGGCGGCACCGGCTGCGATCTCCGATCACTTCCGCCGCTCTATCGCCAAAGCGCGGCGGTGGTGGTCCCCGGCGTTCTGCGCCGGGAAAGCCTTGCGCTCTTCAAGGCCTTTTTTGAGGCGCCGGCCAACCGCTACTGGCGCAACAGCTTGCTTGCCGACTACACCCTGAGACAGCTCTAGCCCTTCCCAAACACAAAATGCGGGTTTCTAAATTTTTTTCTTGCATTTGTTCGGGTAGTTTTATATTCGACACTTGACTTGCCTCAACCCAAGTCCAGATAAACGCCCATTATCTTTTGGATTCCCGTTGATCCCGCCAGGAGGGCATTCAAGGGGCGGGTGTGCGTGCCGACTTTCAAATTCAGGAGGTGGAAGCATAGCTGTATCACGACAAACAAGCGGACCCGCCAAAAGCAGAACCAACATCAATCGGAACATCAGAGCCCGGGAGGTCCGCCTGATCGATCCCGACGGCAACCAGATTGGTGTCGTTCCGACCGCCAAGGCTTTAGAGACGGCTGTGAGCTTCGGCCTCGACTTGGTGGAGATTTCGCCCAATGCCGTCCCGCCCGTCTGCAAAATTATGGATTACGGCCGTTACAAGTACGAGCTGACCAAAAAGTTGCAGGAGGCCAAAAAAAAGCAGAGCACCTTCCAGGTAAAAGAGATCAAGGTGCGACCCAAAACCGGCGAACACGATTTGCAGGTCAAACTGGGCCACATCCGGAAGTTTCTGGGCAAAAAAGACAAGGTCAAGGTGACCGTCATGTTCCGGGGGCGCGAGATCACCCTCTCCCAGCGCGGCCGGGAGTTGCTGCAGCAGATCGCCGAGGAGACCAGTGAGATCGCCACCGTCGAGCAGCTCCCGAAGTTTGAAGGGCGCACCATGATCATGGTGCTCTCCCCCAAATAAGCGCCAGAACGCGCGTCGGAAACACGTGGCACAAGGGCCGCGGGTTTTTCACGCGAAAACGG
>JASFIY010000015.1:0-11660 GCA_050122415.1 Desulfobacteraceae bacterium | reverse complement strand
TGCGACCGCTTCAGCTCCCGGTATCGGGTCCATTTGTCAATTATGCCCATATATCCCCACCCTTCTGTGGCTCAGGAGAACGGCTCCCGGAGGCTGGCGCCAGAGTTCGGATCGCCTTGTCCCCTGGCCTGTGCGATGCTGTCGATGCCTGTGGAGTGTGAAATTCTGTCGAAGCGGATTTCGGGCGTTTGGGACGCCATCTCGACCACCAACAGGATGTTGCGGAACGTTGCGGAACGCAGGTGGCGCTGCAGCCCCTCCTTGCTCGCCCAGATTTCCTCGATCATCAACGCGCGCCCCCCGGTTATTTCCTGGTAGAGTCGGCAGCTGGCGCAGCCCGCTTCGAGTTTGATCCGCTCGATCATCGACCGGAGAATGACCAGCGCCTCTTTGCGCTTCCTGGCGGGAATCACCATCCGGAAAGTCGCATGAATGCGGATTTCCGCGTCATTCGGCCCCTCTGAGAAAGATGGCAACTGCCTGTGTTCGGCCAAGGGAGGCACCTCCGGCGAAGGGGTCGCAAGACGCTAAAAGGGGAATCGAAACTATTATACTTTGCGAAACCCGTTCCCAAACCGTGGCAACAGGCCATTTATCATACAATATGCCGGGATGATTTGAATTATTTTGAATCTGGAGAAATTCGCGGGAGGACTGAAAGGATTGTTGATGCCGAAATATCGGCATCAGGCCGCTATTTCGGCATCAGGCCATGCCCCTTCGGATCCCCAACCGCTTCATCTTGGATTGCAGGGTGGTGCGCTTCAGCCCTAAAATTTCGGCGGCCCCGCCGGATCCCGTGATCCGCCAGCCGGTTTGGGACAGGACATCCAGGATATAGCGGCGCTCGACCTCCGCCAGGGTGCCGGTGGAGGGCAGCTTGTCGGACTTGAGATCGGGCGGGCGCAGATGCAGGGTCCCGCCGCCGCTGGTGATCATGGCGTGCTCGACGATGTTGCGCAGCTCCCGGGCGTTGCCTGGCCAGGAGTAGCGCGTGAGGGCCTCCATGCTGCGACGGTCGATACGCTCGACCGGTTTGTTCAATTTTTTCTCGTTCTGCCTGACGAAGGCCCAGACCAGAGGGGGGATGTCCTCGGGGCGTTCGCGCAGCGGCGGAACCGCAATGGGGAACACGCTCAGCCGGTAGTAGAGATCGCTGCGAAACCTTCCGGCGGCGACCTCCTGAACCAGGTCCCGGTTGGTGGCCGCGATGATGCGGACGTCCACCTTAAGGGGCTTGCTGGAGCCCAGGCGTTCGAACCGCCCATCCTCCAGAACCCGCAGCAGCTTGGCCTGCAGGTCCAGGGGCAGCTCGGCAATTTCGTCCAGAAAGAGCGTCGACCGGTGGGCCACCTCGAAGCGGCCGGCCATGCGGGTCAGGGCCCCGGTGTAGGCGCCCTTCTCCCTGCCGAAGAGTTCGCTTTCGATCAGGGTGGGGGGCAGGACCGC
Source organism: Desulfobacteraceae bacterium (assembly GCA_050122415.1). Classification (GTDB taxonomy): domain Bacteria; phylum Desulfobacterota; class Desulfobacteria; order Desulfobacterales; family JAABRJ01; genus JAABRJ01. Next base: position 10,211 of record JASFIY010000015.1, on the reverse strand, counting down.
GCAGTTGATAGTAACCAGCGGGCGGTCCTTGCGCTGGCTCAGGCTGTGAATGGTTCGGGCCAGAAGCTCCTTGCCGGTGCCGGTTTCCCCCAGCAGCAGCACGCTGGCATCGGTGCCGGCGACCTGCTCCACCTGGGCGAGCACGCGCTTTAAGGCCGGGCTGCGGCCGACGATGCCGTCGTGACCGTGCTGGAGAACGATTTCATTTTGCAGGTAGCGGTTCTCCTGCTCCAACTGCCTTTTCAGCCGCCCGATCTCCTCCAGCTGTTCCCGCAGCTTGCCCTCCATCGCCTTGCGCGCGGTGATGTCCAGGGACACCCCCATCAGGCGCGCCGGCAGCTCGGGTGCAGCCGAATAGGACCGCCCCCTGGAAGCGAACCAGCGGGTCTCGGCCGGGGGCCGCTGGATTCGGTACTCGATGTTGATCATGGTGCCCCGCTCCAGACACTGCCGGATGCTTTCCTCCACAATCTCACGATCCTCGGGCAAAACCAAAGCCATGAACTGCTCCAGGCCGAAAGCCTCGTTCGGGGCAAAACCCAGCAGGACCCGCAGCCTGTCGGACGCCCAGATGCCCCCCGAGCTCGGATCCAGGACCCAGAAACCGGCCTCCGCCGAGGCTGCCGCCAGGCTCAGGCGCTCCTCGCTCTCGCGCAGGGCCTGCTTGGCATTCCGGCGGGCCACGGCATTCACGAGGACCTCCCCGAGCAATTGCAGCCGCGGGATGAATTCCTCCGGCCAGACACGCTGATTTTGCACCGCGTTGATGGTAATGACGTAATCAACGGATTCACCCAGGAGGATGGGTATGCTCAGAGTGGAGCGAATCCCCATTTGGCGCCAGAACTGCTTGCTCGCAGGAGGAGCCTCCGGCACCTCGTCCATCCGGGTAAACGCCACCACCTCGCCTTTTTCCACCAGCTTCCGGTACGCCCAGGGGTTTTCCGATCGGGGAATCTCCATGCCCTTGGGAACCGGTGGGGCGTGCGGCGAGGCGGCGACATGGGTGATCTGAAAGGTGGTCTTGCCGGGCAGCGTGCGCACCAGGGCGCAGCGGTCCACCTGGAAGAACGCCATCACCATTTCCAGGGCGCGTTCGATTTCGCGGTCGAGTCCCTCGGCGGGCAGGTTGACGAAGCGAGCGGAGAGGTCCGAAAGCAGCCCTTCAAAGCGCAGCCGCTCGGAGAGGGCCGCCTCGGTCTGCCGGCGCTGGGCGATCTCCAGTTCCAGACGCCGGTTGGCTTCGGTCAACCGAGCGTTCAGCTTGGACAGCTCGGCCGTGCGCCGTTCGGCCAGCTCTTTGGGGCGGTTTTGCAGACGGAAGAAGCAGATATGGGCCTTTACGCGCTGCAGCAGTTCCTCGGCCCGATGGGGTTTGGTGATGTATTCGGCGCCCCCGCCGGTGCAAGCTTGAATCTTTTCGTTGCGGTCCTGCAACCCGCAGCTGAAGATCACCGGGATGGCCCGCGCTGCCGCATCCTGCCTGAGGCAGCGGCAGGTGTCCAGCCCGGCGAGATCGGGAGCATGGCTGTCCAGCAAGATCAAATCGAAGGGGTCCTCCTGCGCCAGCAACAGCGCCGCACTGGCGCTGGGCGCGAAGCGGACTTCGTAACCGGCGCGGGTCAGGGTCGCCTCCAGCACCTGGCGCTGCGCGGCGTCTTCGTCCACAACGATCAGCCGGCCCGCCAATTTTTTCGAAAGCGGGGTATCCATCACTGGAATCTTCAAGCGCTTCTCCGGCCAAAAGGGGCTGCCACGGACCGGCCCTCGGAAGATGATTTCGATGGTTTCCAACGGAAGGATTGAAGGTCGGTCGTCATCGTTGGCCCGTCGAGAAGCGAAGAGAGAAGCTCGGTTTTTACCCGGATGAGTATGCCAGCCAGGCGATGGGGAGTCAATGTCGGATTGTTCGCTTTTGCCAGGTTACAGCCGTGTTTGCAGGATCTCCTCGGCCGGCAGGTTGACCTGACGACACCGAAAGCCCTTCACAAGGCACTGAAAAAGCGTATCCTCGAAGAGGCGGTCGCGGCCGTCGAGAACTACCTGGCCGGCATGACCTTCGAGGATTTCATCCAGGATCAGCGCACCGTCGATGCTGTCGTGCGCCGCTTCACGATTATCGGGGAAGCATCCAAATCATTTGCCGGAAGAAATCTGCGACCGCAATCCCCGCATTCCCTGGGCGGAGATGAGGCTCATGCGGAATCTTGTCGTCCACGAGTACTTCGGTTTCAGTGAGGAGATCCTATGGGAGACGATCTGCCATGATCTCCCCGGAATCGTGGAGCCGCTCAAACACCTTCTCGAACGAAAAACAAAATAGGGGTCCCGAAAAATACAAATCCACATTTCGGTTGCCTTTTTACCCTTCACCGGCGTTACACCCGGCCACAATGCGCACAACAGGCCGCGTGTCTATCTGAACTTTTCAAATTCGGCGGCGATTTCACGGCTCAGCGCAGCAACCGCCCGGCTTGCCGCGGCCACCAGCTCATCATATCCGCCACCCGTCACCGCCTCTTGGATGACCGAATGGCCCACCGCCAGGGGTGTCTGACCCTTCGGCGCCTTGAGGGTCCAGCTTGCATTCAGCCGGACCGTGTCCGCCAGCCGACCGTCGAACTGGCCCACCACGACGCTCAGGCGGTAGGCTTCGTCGGGGGCATGGGCATCGGAGAGCACGTTCACTTTTTTTGCCGCCAGCAAGCTGCCCAGATTGGCCACCAGCACGCGGGTGAAGTTGTCTCCCAGCGAGCCGCCCCAATAATGGGTATCGGACATCAGGATGCGGTTGTCGTCGGCGCGGGTGACGATCTGCGGGCGGTCGATCACGGTGGGGATTGCCACCGGCAGCACCGCCAGGAGGATCCCCGGGACGGCTCCGGTCTTCCCCGCCGTCTGGGGCATGGGGCTCAGGGTATAGAAGGTGACCGGGTCGCTGGTCCGGAACAGACACCCGCTGAACGCCAAAACCGGCAGGCTCAGCGCACAAAGGATCTTCAGTGCCGAGAAAGCGTGTTTCATTGGTTGGTTTCCTTTCCGCGCAGGAGCGACCCCGGCTGCCGCTCGAGGAAATCGGCCAGCACCCGAAGGGCGCGCGCGCTGGCCGCCAGCTCCTCCAGCGCGATTTTCATCCGGATCTGAAGCGGCGAATCCGATTGCAGCGAAGCGGCGCTGGCCGCCAGCGCCGCCTGGGCATGCTGCAGGGCGGCCGTGATTTCCGGCGCCATTTGGGTGCGCAGCACCGCGGTGAGGCCCTGAATTTCGTTGACGGCGGCCGTGAGCGATTTCACCGCGTCCATCAACTCCGGCGCGTTGATGATGCGCTTGGCGCCCTGCACGGCGTCCCGCAGGTCGCTTCCGATTTGATCGATGGGGACATCTTCGAGCTTGGCGATCAGCCGGTTCAATTTGGTGCCGAGCTCCTCGACCTGGGTCGGCAGGGTCGGGATGCTGGGATAGCGGCCTTCGCGGCCCATCTTGGCGGGGGGCGCATCCGGGAAAAATTCCAGCGCCACGTACTGCTGGCCGGTGACGATGCTGCCGGAGCGGAGCTGGGCGCGCAGGCCTTTTTCCACGAACGCCTCCACCCTATCTAACCTTTGTTCGGGCTGATCTTCCCCCCCGACGGCGTGTATCCGCTCGGGCTGGATGACGATCAGCACGGGAATGTCGAAGGTGTTTCGATTGACGTCGAAGTCCAGCCGGAAGTCCACCACGTGCCCGACCTCGACCCCCCGGAATTCCACCGGCGCCCCCGGCGAAAGCCCCCGCACCGAGCTGGTGAAATGAAGGAGATAGTAATTTTGAACCGTGTAGGTTTCCTCCTGGGCGGCCTGCCGGTCGGGAAACAGCCTGAAGGGCGCGTCCCCCGAGGCCGCCGCCGCGGGCGGCCCGAATTTCTCGATCACGTCGAAAGAGATTCCGCCGACCAGCATCGAGACGAAGGATTCGGTGTTGACCTGGATTCCCCGCGCGTCCAGCTCGAGATCGATGCCGCTGGCGTTCCAGAAGCGCGTGTTGCCGCGCACAAACTGCGGGTAGGGGTCCCGGATGAAGACCTTGAAGGAGACGCCCGAGCCGTCGGGGGCCAGGCTGAAGGCGGCCACCCGCCCGACTTCGATCTGCCGGTAATAGACCGGCGAGCCCACATCCAGCGAGCCTTTGCGCTCGGCCAGGAGGTCGAAGTGGCGGCCCTTCTCCCAGGTGGTCACGATGGGGGGCTCCTCCAGGCCTTCGAAGTGGAGGACCTTCTTCCCCGGCGCACCGGGGTCGATGTCGATGTAGGCCCCGGAGAAGACCGTGCTCAGGCCCGTCACCGAACTGGCGCTCACCCGCGCGCGGACCACCCAGAAGCGGGAGTTCTCGGAGAGAAAGGCAGCCGCCTCCTTGATGAGCTGGGCCTTTACGATCACCTGGCTCAGGTCCCGGCTGAGGGTGATCTCCTGGACCTGTCCGATCTCCACGTCCCGGCACTTGATCTTGGTCTTGCCGGCTTCCAGCCCCTCGGCGGTCTTGAAGCTGATCGTGATTTCCGGCCCTTTTTCGGAGATCGCCTTGTAGATCAGCCAGCCGCCGATCAGAAGGGCCGCCAGCGGCACCAGCCAGACGATGGAGAGGCTGCGCCTGCCCGAGCGGATGACCGGCTCGGGAAGATCGGCGGCCTCGGGTTCAGGGGGTGTGTTCGGGTTCATCGTCGGACTCCTTTGCATCCCAGATGAGACGGGGGTCGAAGCTCATGGCGGCAAATATGGTGATGACCACCACGGCCGCGAAGAACGCCGCCCCCGCCTGGGCTTCGATGTTGGCCAGCGCCCCCAGATGCACCAGGGCCACCAGGATGGTCACCACGAAAATGTCCACCATCGACCAGCGACCGATGGCTTCGGTGATGCGGTAGAGGCGCGTCCGGTCCTTGGGCCGCCAACGCAGGCGGCGCTGGACGGAAACCAGCAGAAGGATCAGAATCAAAAGTTTCAGCAGCGGCACAAAAACGCTGGCGATGAAAATGATCAGGGCGATGGGCCACATGCCGCTGTGGATGAAGTAGATGACGCCGCTCAGGATGGTGTCCGACTGGACCACGCCCAGGGAGGTTACCTGGGTGATGGGCAGCAGGTTGGCCGGAATATAGAAGACCAAAGCCGCGATCACCAGGGCCCAGGTACGGGCGATGCTGTCGGGTTTGCGGGAGTGCAGCACGGCGCCGCAGCGCGGGCATCTGCCGGGCGGTTCAGGGGACCCGGGTAGCTTTCGGACGAGCAGGTGGCACACCCCGCAGCTCAGAAGCGATGCGTTTCGGGCCGTGCGGGCGGCGGGCGTCATCGGGGTTCCTCCCAGCGGCCCCAGATCTCGTGGGCGTCCAGCGAGGACATGCACGCCGCCAGAACGATAATCAGTGCCATGAAGCAGAAGGCCGCCGTTCCCGGGATGATCTCGGCCATCTTGGCCAGCTTGACCAACGAGACCAGAATCCCCAGCATGAAGACCTCCGTCATGCTCCAGGGCGCAACGCTGCGCAGCCAGCGGAAGACGCGGAACATACCCGGCGCCGGGCGATCGCACTTCAGCGGCAGCAGGACGTAGACCAGCGCGAGAAGCTGCGCCAGCGGGGCCAAAACGGTCGTGACCAGCACCAGCAAGGCCAGATGGGGCAATCCCTGCAGGTACAGTTCCCAGATCCCGGTCAACAACAATGTCTCCCGGACCTGGCCCTGAACCTTGAAGCCCAGAAAGGGAAAGCTGTTGGCCAGCAAGAACAGCACCAGGCCGGCCATCGCCAAGGCCAGCGAGCGTTCCAGGCCGTTGCGTTTGGGCCTGGCCAGCACCGCCCCGCAGCGGCCGCAGGTGGCCGTCATGCCATGGGGGACGGCCGGCATGCGGTAGAGCAGATCGCAGTCGTGGCAGGCCATCAGGTGACCGGTTGACATAAAAATGGACCCAAGCCTCTCGTTGAAAAATGTTTAGGGATTGGTAAACGCAGACCGCGCCTGCCATTTTTCAGTATTGCATGCGGCCAGGAGGCGCGCTTGAAAGTGAAAGCATTCGGCGCCGGTTACCAGTTGATACCCAAACCGAATGACGAAACCAGGCCTCCGGTCCGCCTCAACTTTCTCTTAGGTTATAGCGATGCAGCAATTTGGCCCATTCTTCGGTTTTCATCAATTCCAGCAAGGTTTTGTTGATCGGTTTGCGCAGCGGGCTTCCGGCTTGCAAGCCGATGCCGACAAAATATTCATCAAAAATTCCGGGTATGACCTGCACCCGCCCGGGAAATTCATTTTTTACGTGGTACTTCAGTATAACTTCATTCAACACAAACGCATCTATTTTCTTGTCGGCGACCGCCTGCACCCCTTCGTGAACGGTTTCAAAGGGCTTTGCGGCCATCCCGCGGCTGGCCAGGAAAACCATGGCCTCGGATTCGGGTATGGACCCCACGCGCGCATTGAAAAGATCGTGAAAGCCACGAACCTTGCCGTGCAGTTCGCCGAGGGTCAGGGAGGTCGTGATGTTGGCCGTAAAGCTGGAGATGAAGACTATCGATGAGAGCATCCAGACGGCCGCAGTGATCCGCCCGCCGATTGTTTTTGGCGCCTTGTCCCCATATCCCACCGTGGTCATGGTCGTCATGGACCACCAGAGGCCTTGGCCGATCCCCTTCCCAGCCCCGCCACCGAACATTTCGCGGTTGCGCCGCCGTTCAAACCCCCAGACGATCATCCCGGCTGTAAGCGCCATCAGGACCAGCAGACCAACCGCTTGCAGGATATCCTTTGAAAATATGCTTTCGGCAACGCGCATCCACCTGCCACCGCCAACTCCCAGCGGCACCGCAATGGCCAATCCCGATTTCAGGTAGGATTGAGCGAAATCCATCAAAGCTTCGTACCGCGGCTCGACAGGCAAGAAAGGGATGACGTCTATGTCTCCGCTTTTGATCGCATCCGCCAAAAGACCCAGGCTGCTGAATTCGCGAAATTCGAACGAAAGGCCCATCCGCTGGGCCACGGACCGCCAGACTTCGATACCCAAGCCCGCCCATTGGCCTTCAGCGGTTCTCATGGCCATCGGCGGCGCCACCACCGTCCCCACCACAAGCTTGGGCGAAACCGCTGCTTCGTCTTGGGAAGCGGCATTCTCAGGCATCACCAAAAGAAGCCAGAAACAGATCACCCCGCAACCGATCTCATGGAGCTTCTTTGGATTTGAAAACATGGACTTCACCCCCCCCGTCCAAATCGCCTTCTATTTTCCTTTGCCTTTGGTACCCGCCTGAGCCTTGAGACGCTCTTCCTCTTCCTGCTGGAGGACGGCCTGAGCGGCCGCCGCGCCCGCCTGGAGGGCATTCCGATCGACGGATTGGGCGGTCGTAACCGGCCCTCCGGCCTCGCTCGCCGGGGTTTGTAGCTCTGGCGGCATGTAGACGGTGACGTTGCGGTGGGCGAACTCGATGCCGTTGGCGTGAAACTCCTCCTGCATCATCCGGAAGACCTCCCGGCGAATGATGAACTGCTCCCCGGGCACTGTCTTGAACTTGACCCTCAGGATCATGCCCGAGTCTTCAAATTGCTTCACCCCCTGGGACTTGAGATCATCCAGCATGGCGCGGTTGAAGGCCTCGTCTTTGCGCAGCTGCTTGTTGATCTTCTTGATGATCTTGCGCACCATTTCCACGTCGGTGTCATAGCGCACGCGGAATTCCAGCTTGGTGATGATGTAGTCCCGGCTGAAGTTGGTGACCGATTTCAAATTCCCGAAAGGTACGGTGTAGACCATTCCCCGGGGATGGCGCAGCTTCATGGAGCGCAGCGAGATTTTCTCGACGGTTCCTTTGACCTCACCGGACTCCACGTAGTCCCCGATGCGGAAAGAGTCGTCGATCAGGAAGAACACGCCGGAGATGATGTCCCGCACCAGGGTCTGGGCACCGAAACCGATGGCCAGGCCGATGACCCCGGCGCCGGCGATCAGCGGGCCGATGTTCACCCCGAGGGCGGAGAGCACGATCAGCGAAACGATCACCAACAGCACGGTCAGGATGAACTTGCGCAGGAGCACGAGGAGCGTCCCGATGCGGGAGCCGCCGGCCCCGCCCTCCTCCATCTCTTCGTCGGCCGCCGGCATTTCCTGGCGCAACCGGCTGTCGATGCGGGCCTTGACGAACTCCCAGGCGATAAAGCCCAGCAGCAGGGTCACGACGATGCTGAGCACGTGCGAAGTGAAAAACCTACCGACGCTCCAACTCACCCCCCACAGGCCCAACACGATGAAGAAAAGAAACGCCGCCAACACCAGCCGATAGAGCTTCAGAATCAGCGGCGCGTAATGCTTGATCCTGCTCTCCTCAGCCAGGGGCGGCATCTCCCGCACCCGGTCGCCGCTCAAATCGACCAGCTCCGCCACCTCGCCCGAGGCCAGCTTGAGCAGCCGCAGCCCCCACTGGTCCAGTCCGATGAAGACCGGGATCACGAACAGGCTCAGAACCAGGTTGAGCACCCGGGGGCCGTCCCCCAAGAGGGCGTCCGCAACCCAGAAAACACCCATGCCGAGCACGTAGACGCTGGCCAGGTAGTGCCAGTAATGGGCGAGGGCGGCCCGTGGGCCGCCTTCCGCGGTTTCCGCGCCCGCCGGCCGGATGGCCTCGGCAACCCGCCGGCGGCTTTTCCAGATCATGGCAACCAGGACGATGGTGATGTATACGCCGGCCAGGCTGTAAAGCGCGACCCACACCGGTTCGCCGGCGCCGATCTCTTCCAGCACGGCACTCGCCCCGGTGATCGCGGCCGCACCTGCCGCGATGTAAAGAATCCAGCGGTAAAGAAAGGCTGCGTCGCCGTCCGTCATCGGGAACAGGCGCATAGCGGGGGCACCCGGCGAAAAAATGACCTTGGCCGCAAGCACAAACAGCAGCAGGTAGTAGCTCAAGATCAGAGTAATCGAGACGAGCTCATAACCGAGGTCCCCTTTCTGGAAAAAGAGCACGAACAGAATGAAGGTTGTGGCAGCGTAAACACAGATGCCCAAGATCTCCAGGGTCAGATGGGCCACAACCCGCCCCAAAAACGTCATCCGCCCCAATTTCATGTAGGCCAATGACCTTTCGCGGACGTCCCGGGTCCGGCGAACAAGCAGCCCTCTCAGCAGCAACCCCGCGGCCAGGATGAAAAAAAGGGCCAGCAGGATGCGGGCGAAGCGTCCCACGCCCCCGCCGCCGGTCAGCTTTTGCCAGGCATCGCCCAGATGCTGTGATCGGGCGTCCGCCTCACTGAGGGTCCCGGACAGCTTTTTCATCAGCGCCGCGGCTTTGTCGGCCGCCTGGTAAAATGCCTGCCCCAGCCGATTGCCCCGGACCCCGAAGGCCGGCCGCCCCGCATCCTGCAGACTTTCTGCGGCCGTCCGCCCTTTCAGGACCCGGGCCAACACCTGGCGTGCCTGCTCGTCGGTCAGCGGGCCCATGAAAGCCTCTACCTGCTCCGGGGTCTGCAGGTGGGCAGGCAGCACGATCTCCTGGGGGGCGGCCGCGGGCTTTTTCGCCTTGGGAGGCGCGAACTTCTGCGCCCATATAACCCCGTTGGCGAAGCAGGCGAACAGTAGCAGGTAGGCCAGTATCCGCGCGAAGCGTTTCGCAACGTTGTTCATCTGATTTTACTCCCGCCCGCAACCAGGCGTTTTGTCCCGAATCGGCGCCCGCCCCGGAAGCGCTGCGGGACCCAATCGCCATTGCCCGGCCGGCGGCCTGGACCCCAGCCGGTGGCTGCGCCACCCGGATCCGGCACCGGTCGGGCAAGGGCCGGGAAGCGCAACCCGGCCACACCGTTCAGCATCTTGTCAACTTCAAGACTGCTGCTTGGCACCGCGGGCGTTGTCCAAGAATAATTTGATCCTCTCCGACCAGAACTTGAAAGCTTCCTCCGCCGATCCCCACTTGGTGAAGCGTTCGGTGAAAGCGGCGCTTCTATCGTCCCGGGCAACACCGATGACATCGTTGGTCTGTGAATCCAGCGCCATCAACTCCGCACTGGTCGACCCCGACCCCGCCCACGAACCCGTGGCGCCCTTCTTGAGAATACTCACACCCAATCCAATCGGGACGACCGTGCTGATGCCGCTCAAGCCGGGCCGGCTCTGCTTGAGGTCCGTGATGGCGAAGCGGACCCGAAGAACGTCGGGGCCGGGTTCGGCCACGATGGGGTAGTGGGGGTTGAGAG
>JASFIY010000014.1:0-11752 GCA_050122415.1 Desulfobacteraceae bacterium | reverse complement strand
CGCCGATTCACATCGCCCTGGTGGATGCCCACAACATCTACTGCAATTTCGCCGACGCCCTCACCGCCGGCAACTGGAAGGCGGGCATGCCCACCAATGCCCTGCTGATTTCGGGTCCGTCCAAAACGGCGGACATCGAACTCACCCTGGCCTTCGGGGTCCACGGCCCCCGCCAGGTGCTGGTCCTGGTGCTGGAGGCGTGACGGCGGCTCAGCAGCCCGACGGGTGCGTTGCGCCGGGTGCGCCGGAGCGCAAAGCGCCGGCCGCACCCACCCCTACAAACTGTCAATGGAGATCGCCATGCTGCCGGAAATAAAAAAGATCCTTTACGCCACGGACCTCTCCGAAAACGCCCGCTACGCCGCACGCTATGCGGTCGCGCTGGGCGAGCGGTTTGATGCCGAAGTCACGATCCTGAACGTCATCGAGCGGATCTCGGCCAACATTCACAGCCGGGTTGCGGCGATGTTGGGAGAGGAGGAGTGGCAGGAAATCCAGGTGCGCCGTCAGAAGGAAATTTTCACCATCATCCAGGAGCGGCTGCGGAATTTTTGCCAGGAATTGCAGGGGCAGCTGGCCGGCTGCCGTTTGGAGCAGGCCGAAATCCTGACCCGCGAAGGGGAGCCGGTGTCCGAAATCCTGGCGCTGGCCGAGGAGCGGCCTTTCGATCTGATCGTGATGGGCACCCGCGGTCTGGGCGCCCTGGCCGACGCCGTGATGGGCAGCACGGCCCGCCGGGTGATTCGGCGGGCCAAAATCCCGGTGCTGGTGGTCCGCCTGCCCGAGGAAACGGCCTGATCTCTTCCCGGGAACCGACCCCGATCGCAGACCGTGGGGCCGGCTGCCGCCGGCCCCCGTTTTGATGCGGAGCCGCCGCTTGAAACGCTACCTGATCCTTCTTGCCGCGGTGGTCATGCAGATCTGCATGGGCGCCACCTACTCCTGGTCCGTCTACGTTCAGCCCCTCAAAAACTTCACCGGCATGCTCCAGGGAACCCTCCAGGTTCCCTTCACCCTCTTTTATTTCGCCTTTCCCGCCACCATGTTTTTTGCCGGCAGCCTGTTGCGCCGTTTGGGCCCGCGGCTTTGCGCCGTCTGCGGCGGCCTGGTCTTCGGCGGCGGCTGGCTGGTGGCGGGTTTCGGGGACCGCCATTTTCTCCTGACGGTGCTGGGTATCGGGCTTCTGGGCGGCATCGGCGTGGGGCTGGCCTACATCGTCCCCATCGCCACCTGCATCCAGTGGTTCCCAAAAAACAAGGGGCTGGTCACCGGCATCGCCGTGGCGGGCTTTGGCGGCGGCGCCGCCCTGGTCAGCCAGCTGGCCAACCTGTGGATGAGCGCCCACGGGGCCACCCCGTTTGAAACCTTTGCGACCTTCGGGGTTGTTTTTCTGGTGCTGGTCCCCGCCGCCGGCCTGAGCATGCAGCCACCGCCGTCGCATCCACCCCCCCGGGCCGGCTCCGCCGGCGGATCGGGTCCGCCGCGGGCCGGGCGCTCTTTCCGGCTGCTCTATCTGGCGATGTTCACCGGGCTTGCCGCCGGCTTCGCCGTCAACGCCAACCTGAAGGAGCTCTACGCCGGAAGCGCCGTTCAAGCCGGGGTGGCCGCGGTCGGCCTGTTCGCCCTGGCCAACGCCGCCGGCCGCATCAGCTGGGGCCTGGCCTTCGACCGGATGTCATCGGCCGGGGCGATCCAGGCCAATCTCCTCTGCCAGGCCCTGGTTCTTCTGGCGGCCCCGTGGATTCTGCGCTCAACGGCGGGGCTGATGGTGTTTGCGGTCATGACGGGATTCAACTACGGCGGGGTTCTGGTGGTCTATGCCTCCGCCAGCGCTCGCAAGTGGGGCGCCGAGAATGTGGGTCAGATCTACGGCCGGTTGTTTTCGGCCAATATCCCGGCCGCACTCTCGCCCATCGTGGCCGGCTATGCCTTCGACGCCCTGGGAAACTTCAACCTGCCGTTGGGGGTCATCGGGGGCCTGCTGCTGCTTGCCGCCGCCCTGGTCCGCCGCGCCGGCAGCCATATCGATTCCTGACCACCCCCCACCGGGGCATTCCCACCGCTGCAGCCCGGACCTCTACCCCGATCGGAGGCCCGGGCGACGGCCGACGATCCCCAAAATCCCACCCCCTGGGGCATGAAAAAAAGGTAACAATCGCCCCTTTTTTACCCAAGATACCGGGAGGGAATTTACCCAAAGCCACCCGATCCGGCACCCGGTGCCGCGGCCGGACGCTTTCTTCCGGCCGGGCGGGCCGCTGCCGCCCGAATGGCCCCGGGAAACGCCGAGGCCCAAGGGGCTGGTGGCACCCTTATTGCTCGAAGGTAGTATAGTCCAAAGCGTCAAAGCCAAACCCCGAGTGATCGGGCGACGGAAAGCCGCGGGTCTTGCAGCGCCAAGACAGCCGGGTTGCCTTTAGGGAGGTCGCCCGGTTTTTTTATGGGCCGGAAGGGGCCCCCTGCAATCGAGAAAAGGGAGGAGATCATGGAGAACGCGTTTCGAATCGCCCGTCTGGCCGGGGTGCTGCTGGCCCTCAGCGCCCTTTGGGGGCCGGCGGTCGCCGCCGAATCACAGGCTGAGCCCATCACGGGCGGGATCGTGATCGTGCGCAACTGCCCCAAGAGCGAAATCAAGAATTTCAGCTATATGCTCTCCAGCGTGCCCGGCGGCGGCTGGGCGGAAATTAGCGACGCCGGGGAAAGCTTCCGGCTCAACTTCTTCTCCTTCACCCCCGAGGACCTCGAGGCCTTCAACCAGCTGGGCAGCCGGACGGAACCGCGGATAAGCGTGATCCTCTACAACGGCGATTTCGTCTTCATGGTGCGATCCTCCAAAGAGGAGTACCGGGGCGCGCCGCCGCCTGAAATCGAAGACCCGCCGGTGGTGGGCAAGGGACCGCCGACGGTCGATCTTTAGCCGCGCCGTCCCCCGGCCGACGCCGCCTGCAACGCCAAATAGGAGAACCCGATGAAATCCCTTCGCCACATTGTTCCGACCGTCGGCCTGATCGCTGCCGCCTTCCTGGCCGTCGCGGCCGCTGCCGCGGCCGAGAGTGAAAGCCAGCGGATTTCACGCCTGCGGGGCCAGCTGTGCACCACCCACATCGACTACCTGGATGCGGCCGCGGGCAGCGTCGCGGATCTCGAAAGAACCCTCGGCGCCTTGGCCCATCAGCTTCCCGATGACGAAAGTGCCGCCGACCTTGAACGGCGCATCGCCCAGGCCGCCCATGAGGCGCACGGACTGCTGGAGGCCCTCGACCTTCAGCTGACGGTTGCCATCAATGCCTGCGACAACCTGGCCTCTCAGATCAAGCAGCCCACCCTGATGCGGCCCTACGAGGGCCAAAGGTTTTCCAAAAGCACCATCATCGGCGGCCTCCGGGAGGAGCTCTGCAGCCTCTACGTGGACAACCTGGCGGAGATCCTGCTGCGCGGCGACTGGATCCTGGAGGATCTGGGGGCCATTCAGTCCGACCCTGCGGCCGCCGGGCTTCGGACTGCGCGGGGGATCGACCTGCCGGGGGCTGAAAACCGGCTGCGGCAGCTGGTGGACACCGCCGCCGGCCAGTTCTTCGCCTCGCAGCGGGCGTGCCTGGCCATCAGTGAAAGCGCGGCGAAAAGGGATTTCTGGCGGGCAGCCGAAGCCGGTCTGCGTCCGGGCCTGACCGTCAACCCCTACCTGGTGCTGCTGCAGATCTATGACTGAAGAAGCGCCGCAGCAGAAAGCCCTTGTCAAACCGCGGTCAATCGACTATTTTTAACCAGGATGGCAGTTTGCCCGGCGGCGACCAAATGCCCGAATATTCAGCTGACCTGTAGGTAAAGCCGTTTATTCCGGCCCGTCTCCCGTCCGCGGCAGTGGATGCCGACCTACAGCGGCAGCCCCTGCCATCCACTTTTGATGGCGGCGTAAAAAGTCCAATTTCTGCGTTGCGCTGCATCACGAAGTCGCTGCGGCGTACATAAGTACCCCTCACGCCGCTGAGATTTGCGCGCCGTAACTTGAACTTTTTTCACCACCATCTCAAATTTTGACTTTCACCAGTTCATCACTTTTGACGGTTCCGCAAAAAGTCCACCTTCTGCGTTGCGCTGCACTCAGAAGTCGCTGCGGCGCGCATAAATACCCCTCACCCCTCCAGATATACGCGCCGTAACTTGAACTTCTATGGAAGTTGGCGGTCCACCGGCCATTTCCTATACCTGAATAACCCCGCCGGGGGGGGAAACGCTTTTGTCGAAACCGTCTGGTTTTCGACTTTTTAGCGCTTCATCAATTTTGCGGCCCACCACCGACCGGGCCGCTGCCGGGCGACCGCTTTGCAGGGCGCGTCAAGAGGTTTTGGAATCCCAACCGGACAGCCGGGAATTCCGGCTGGCCTCGATCGCCGCGATCCGCTGGGTGACCGGCGGGTGCGCGTAATGCAGCCAGACATATAAAGGGTGCGGGCTCAGATTGGCCAGGTTGTGGGCCGAGAGTTTTTTCAGCGCGCTGATCATGGCCGCCTTGCTGCCGGTTGTGGCAACCGCGAAGCGGTCGGCGACCCGTTCGTTTCGGCGCGCAAGCGCCCCCAGCGCCAGCCCCGTCAGAAATTCCAGGGGCGCGCAGAGAATCCCAAAAAAAACCAGGCCGGCATGAACCGACGGGGTCTCCAGGAAAAAGGCGGCATACAGCGCTGGACAGGAGAGGCTGAGCGCCAGCAGGTAGCACATCACCCCGGCATGCAGCACCGCGATGACCAGGGCCTGTTTTATATGCCCTTGCCTGAAGTGGCCCATCTCGTGGGCCAGGATGGCCACCATCTCGCCCACGCTGTGCCGCTTGACCAGGGTGTCAAACAAGACGATGCGCTTGTGCCGGCCCAATCCGGTAAAAAACGCATTGGATTTTCCCGAACGCCGCGAACCGTCCATCACCAGGATATTGTCCAGCGGAAAGCGGATCCCTCGGGCATAGGCCAGGATGGCCTGTCGCAGCTGCCCCTCGGGCAGGGGCTCGAACCTGTTGAACAGCGGCAGGATCCAGACCGGCGCAGCCAGCTGCAGCCCCAGCATGAAGAGGGTTAGGGCAAACCAGCAGCCCCACCAGGCATGGTCCCCGGCATAGATCAAAAAAGCCAGCAGGGCCGCCAACAGCGGCCCGCCAAGAACCAGGGCCAGCCCGAGTCCTTTGGCCCGATCGGCCCAGAAAACCGCGGCACTGGTGCGATTGAAACCGAAGCGGGCCTCGATTGCGAAGGTGGCGTAGAGACCAAAGGGCAGCCCTAAGGCCATCTTCAAGCCGGCCAGAACGCCCACAAAGGCAAGCCCGGTCGGTATCGGGCCCCAGCCGAAGCCGCGCACCCAGCCGTCCAGCGCCGCAAACCCGCCCCCAAACCAGAAGAGCAGCAGGGCCAGCGCGTCAAAGAACCTCTTAAACCACCCCAGACGGGTGTTTGCGGCCAAATAGGCCTGGGCTTTGCGGTAGCGCTCGGGGTCGTAGACGTCACGGAAGGCGGCGGGCACCTCGACCCCGGCCGACCGCAGGTTGAGCAAATCGGCCAGGGTGACTAGCAGCAA
Source organism: Desulfobacteraceae bacterium (assembly GCA_050122415.1). Taxonomy (GTDB): domain Bacteria; phylum Desulfobacterota; class Desulfobacteria; order Desulfobacterales; family JAABRJ01; genus JAABRJ01. Next base: position 6,190 of record JASFIY010000014.1, on the reverse strand, counting down.
CTCGGCCGCAAGAGCCGCCAGAATGAGGACGCCGACCCAGTTCATCGATTTTCTCCTCGCGCATGCCTCCTGCCGGCCCCCCCGTCGGCACTGCCCCACATGCCTGTTTTGCCTTGACTTGGGGGTCGGAGCAATTATTATTTGGGCGTCAAAACCAAAAGGAGACTGTGATGCCCATCTACGAGTTTCTCTGTGAAAACTGCTGCTGCCAGTTCGAAGAACTGGTTCTGAGCCCCGCCGACCCCCCACCCAAATGCCCCGGATGCCAGTCCCCGACGGTAAAAAAGATCATGTCGGCCGGCGCCATTCGACCCAAAGGCATCGCCACGGGCTCCGGCGGCTTCAAGGCCCCGGCCTGCAAGCCCGCGCCCGGCGGCTGACGGATCTGATCGTTTTTCTCAGTTTGAGAAAAGCTGAAGCCGACCCTGGACCGATGGCGCTGCCGATCGTGCCGCCTCCTTGACCATTGCCTGCCCGGTGGGCTATAAGGGGCCCTGAAACGGGGTCGGCAAACCGCCTCCCCCGGCCCCTTTTGAGATATTCTAAGCATGAATGCGATCACACAGGTGGTGCTGGTTCTGGTGTTGTGGCTGATCACGGGCCTGGGGTTTCTCTCCAAGGCCTCGGAAACCCGGCGCAACGGGCAGCCCATGTCGGCTGCCTGGTTTTCGTGGGAGGGTCTCTTTTTCTTCTTGAGCGTGATCGTGCCCCTGGCCGTTCTGATCCACCGCAACATCGACGGATGAGGCCATGCTGCCCCTGGCGCTCGCGTCCACCCGGCATCTGCGCACCCCTGCGGGGGACGACAAGGCGGGCGGCGGCGGGATTGCCCCCCGCGGGGAGCCGCGACAACACCCGGTCGACGCCGAAGCCCCGATCCTCTGCCGCAACTGCCGCCACCCGGTCACCCATCCCCAGGAGCGGATCGCCATGGCCGGCAGCCACCGCCATTCATTCGCCAACCCCGCGGGCCTGGTGTTTGAAATCGGGTGTTTCCGCCAAGCGCCGGGATGCCGCCAGGCCGGCCCGGCTTCCCCCGAGTTCACCTGGTTTCCGGGCTACCACTGGCGCATCGCGCTTTGCCGCGGCTGCCAGGTGCAGCTCGGATGGCGCTTTGAATCTCCGGTTGACGGGGGTTTCAGCGGGCTGATCCTGGCCCGTCTGGTTTCAGCCGGTTCTTGATGCGGTTCGTGCCGAAAACCCCACCCCAAGGAAAGGGAGACCCCATGCTGCTCTCCGAATTCGGCAACGAAGTATTGTCCAGAGGCTCCGCCGCGGTTTTACCCCAGAACCTGGACCCAAAATGGCTCGATATCCTTCAGCGGCGGGCGGACGAATTTATCGACAGCCATTTCGAGCTGGAAACCTGCCACGATCGCGCCCGCAGCGTGGATCCCCTCCTGACCGTTTGCGTGACGGAAATTCTTCAGCATCAGGCGGGCGGCACCGTCAAGACCACCGAAGAGGAACTGATCCGCAAAACCACCATTTACGCCGTTGCCGTTACCATGGAATCCATCCACCGGGGGGCCCGGCGCCCCCTGGAGCCGCCGACCCTGGAAAACATTTTTGCCACCGAACGGCTGACCCGCCTGAAGCGGGCCTACCCCGAACTGGAAGCCTTCCTGGAGCGGGTGTGCGTCACGGCGGCGACGGTCTGAGGGTCGCGGCAAGAAATAATTCAACAATATGGCCAAGGATTTTGGTTCGTCATCAAGGCCCATCCGCCGGCGCATATCGAGATACGTGCCGGCGGATGTAACGCCGAGGACGGGCCAAAAGACAAGCAAGATGTGGAATTATTTTTTGCCGAGGCCCTGAAGGCTGCGCCGCGCGGCCTCAGCCCCCGGTGAGATAATGGCGCCGGATGCGGCCCGAGACCACTGACAGCCGCGCCGGGTCGGGCGGCCGAAAGCCGAACACCAGCTCCAGAAACACCATCACCACCCGGAAGGTGACCCCCCAGAGCAGCTCCCGCCCCTCATCGGTCTCGAAGACCAAACAGGGAAAATCCTCGTTGCGCCCCCTGAAGCGGGTGGCCACCGCGGCTGAAATCTGCAATCGGTAGCGCACGTAGCGCCGCGGGTCGAGCAGGCAGCGCAGGGGGATGGGCACAATTTTTTCCACCTCCCAGTTGGGCACGAACCGCTGCCCGGCGGCAACCCAAGCCGCCATCGGGTAGATGATCCGGCGGAAGAGAAGCAGCCGCTGGGCCGGCAGGGGGCCCAAAAAGCGGACGCCCAGAGGATTCAGCCGCATCTCCTCGAAGCTCTCGCGCAGACTGGTGGCCAGCAGCAGTGCCAAGCGCCGGGCATCGGCCGGGGCGCTGCGCCGCCAGCCGCGCCAGGGGGGCCAACTGCCCAGGGGCAGCAGCGGCAACCCCAGCAGTCTCCCCACCAGGGCGTCCAGGCGCGGCGCAATACTGCCCCCCGGACAGCAGAGATCACCGGGCTGTTTGACCCGCCGCGAGCGCTTGTTGAGAATCAGGCACGGCTCGCCCCCCACCTCCCCCAGCAGAAAGAGCACCGCCGAGGATTTGCTGCCCCCATCCGGGATTTCCAGGCAGACGCGGCTCTGGCGGCACTCACGGGTCAGCACCCGGCTGATCCGCGCCTGCAGGGCCGGCATGTCGGTGAGCAAATGGGTCACGACGGGTTCGCCTCCCAGAAGGTTCGCAGCCCCCGGGTCAGCTGCCCCGCGCGCGGGACCGCCAGCGGCCGCCACGCCGCGGGCAGCAGGGCGGCATAGCGGGCGGTGGTGAAGCGCTGATCCATCAGGACCACCACCCCGCGGTCGTGCGGGGAGCGGATCACCCGCCCGGCCGCCTGCAGCACGCGGTTGATGCCCGGGTAGAGATAGGCGTTTTCAAAGCCCGGCGCGCCGCAGGACTCAAAATAGGCCCGAATCAGCTCTCGCTCAAGTGAAACCCCCGGCAGCCCCACGCCCACCACCGCCACGCCGCAGAGGCGTTCGCCCACCAGATCGACGCCTTCACCGAAGGCCCCGCCCAACACCGCCAGCCCCACCAGGGTGGCCGGGGTGTCGATATCGAAGCGTGCCAGGAAAGCCTCGCGCTCGGACTCCGACATCTCGGGGCGCTGGGAGATGACCTCGACCCCCGCCTGCGGCGGCTTGAAGAATTCCCGGACCAGTTCCAGATAGGCATAGGAGGGGAAAAAAACCAGGTAGTTGCCTTTGCGCTGGGCCACCAGGGCTTCGATGTCCTGCGCCACCGCCGGTGCGGTGCGGCTGCGCTGGCGATAGTAGGTGGCCGCGGGGGTTACGAAAACCCCCAGATGCTGCGGGGGAAAAGGGGACGGCAGCCGCAGGCGGCGGGCGCTGCGGCGGCAGCCGAAGATTTTTTCAAAGTACCCCAGGGGCGTCAGCGTGGCCGAGAAAAAGACCACCGAGCGGCAGCGCTGAAGGGCTTCCGCCAGCTGCGGGGCGGGGTCCAGGCAGAAGAGCCGGACCTTCACGTCCGTCCCCAGACGCTCATAGCAGGTGGCATAGGTGGGGTCAAAGCGCTCCGCCACCCTGAGAAAGCCGCTGACATTGAAAAAGGCCTCCAGCAACTCCTGGCGGAAGGGAGCCGCAATGTTTCGGGTCAACCAGGTTTGGGCGGCGCCCACAAAGCGCTGCAGCCGGGGCAGCAAGCCCGCCGGCGGGACCTCTTCGGCACGCGGGTTGGCCGCTTCCGGGCAGCTTCCGCGGGCCTCCAGCAGCCAGTTGTTGACGCCGTTTAAAGCGCGATAAACCGCCGGCAGCTGGCCGTTTAGGCTGCGTCGCAGCCCCATCAGCGGCGCTTTGCGCAGGTCGGCCGAAAACATCTCGCGGGAGCGGTCCACCAGGTTGTGGGCCTCGTCCACCAGGAAGGTGTAGACGCCGTTTTCCTCCCCGAAGAAGCGCCGCAGGTAGACCCGTGGGTCGAAGGCGTAGTTGTAATCGCAGATGATGCAGTCGGCGAAACGGGACAGATCCAGGGAGAATTCGAACGGGCAGAGGCTTTCGGCGGTGGCGACGGTCTGCAGGAACTCGCGGGTCAACGCGTCCTGGCCAAAGGCGGCTTCGATCGCGCCGTTCAGGCGATCGTAGTAGCCGCTGGCAAACGGGCACTCCTCGGGGCTGCAGGTCCGGCCGGGGTTGAAACAGATTTTGTCTTTGGCTGTGATGGTCAGCGATTTGACCCGGGCACCGCCGCGGCGCAGAGCCGCAAAGGCCTTTTCGGCCGCGGCACGGCCCGTGGTGCGCGCCGTGAGGTAGAAAATTTTTTCGGTCGGCCCCCCGGGCAGGGCCTTTAGGGCCGCGAAAAGGGCCGCCATGGTTTTGCCGATCCCGGTGGGCGCCTCCACCAGCAGCTGGTCGCCGTTTTGGATGGCGCGGTAGACCGCCACGGCCATCTCCCGCTGCCCCGCACGGTAATCCGCGTACGGGAAGCCGAGCCCCGCCAGACTGGCGTCGCGGCGGGCCTGCCAATCGGCCAGGGTGCGCGCCCACTGCAGGTAGCGGCCCACCAGGTCATCGAAAAAGGCCCGCAGCTCGGATACGGCCGCCGGCCGTGGAATGCTGCGGACCTCCCCGCTGTCCAGCTGGCAGTAGGTCAGCTGAACCACCACGGCGCTCAACTCGTGGGCCAGGGCGTAGAGAAAGGCGTACACCTTGACCTGCCCCCAGTGCAGGGGGTTTTCGCGCCCGATCAGGGCCTGCAGGTCACCGGTGGTGGTCTTGATCTCCTCCACCACGCTCCGGCCGCCCTCCTGGTAAACCCCGTCGATTCGGCCGGTGATCTGCAGGCGAAAGCCGCCGGCCTCGACCTGGTGGCCGACCGCCACCTCCGGGGCATAACCGGCGGGCCGCGAGCGCTGAATGCGCTGATGGGCCCGGATGGCCTCCAGCGGCCGCAGGCTGCCCAGAAACCCGGTTTCCAGGTCCCCCGCGCGCAGCCCGTGGGCCACCAAGGCCCGCACACCGATGGTGATCCGCCGCGGTGCTCCGGCCGGTGCCGCGATCCCTTGGCCGGCGGCCGACACGGCGGTCATCCTGACCGGCGGTGGTACAGCCGCCGCAGCAAGCGGGCCACCACCCACAGCCCCAGCGCCCACACCAAGCTGTTGATCAGGATCGGCAGGGCTATCCAGCCGCCCGGAAACCAGGCCCGGGGGAAAAGCGACAGGCTGACCACCGGAAAATAGAGGACCTTGGCCGCGGCCACCAGCAGCCGGGTGACGAGGGGCAGCTGGGGTTCGAAAACATGGTTGGCGGTCTGGTGCAGGATCAGGGCGCCCACCGCGCGGGTGGCGGCCCAATGCACCAGGGCGATGCCTCCCAGGAGAAGCATCTGATTGCGACGTTTCACGCTTTGCATTTCGCGTCATCCGGCCGGGCGGGGAAATTCCCGCAGGCTGTCCGGATTTTATAGCCGCTTTGGGCCGCGCAGGCAAGCGGGGTGCTTCCGCGGGGGCTTGCCCGGCAGGGCCCTTGGGGGCCGCGCCCGTCCGGGGTTTGGAGACCAAAAGAGGCTTTTTGCAGCGCGCCATTTCTGATATGCTGTTTTTATTGGCCTAACGGCCTTTTGCCGTCTGCCGCGCGGCAACCGATCCGGCCCCGGCCGGCTCAGGCCCGCCGCCGGGCTTGACTGCCGCAAGCGCCAGCTGCGCGCCGCATGCGGGCCAAAGCCTGGCCGGTCCACCGAACCCCTGTCCCCTTGAGAGGAGTGCCGCACCATGAGCACCTATGGTCCCTTTGCCCGGCTGAGCGCCGCGGAAGCCATCACCCACGTCAAAGACGGCGACACGGTCGCTTTCAGCGGGTTCAGCCCCGCCGGGGCGGCCAAGGCCGTGCCCACCGCCTTGGCCGCGCGGGGCCGCGAGGAGCACCGCCGGGGACGCAGTTTCCGGATCAAGGTGCTGACCGGCGCCTCCAGCGGCCGCTGCATCGATGAACTCCTGGCCGAAGCCGGGGTCATCGCCTGGCGCACCCCCTATCAGTCCGGCGAGGCCCTGCGGCGCCAGATCAATCGTCAGGAGGTGGAATATGTGGACATGCACCTCTCCCACCTGCCCCAGACCGTGGCCCAGGGGTTTTTCGGGCGGATCGACGCGGCCGTCATCGAGGCCACCGAAATCGCGCCGGATGGGCGCGTCTACCTGACCACCTCCATCGGGGCCTCCCCCACCTACCTGCGACACGCCGA
>JASFIY010000013.1:0-11776 GCA_050122415.1 Desulfobacteraceae bacterium | reverse complement strand
CATGGGCAAGGTTGAAAAGGGCGTCAAAATTCTGCTGGACATCGACAAGGTCCTGAACACCGACGAACTGAGCCTGCTGCAGGAAGCCGCCTGAGCTACCCCGGGCGCCCGGCGCCCCCTGCCACCCGCGTCCCGCGCCGGCTGGGCATCAGCCGCCGCGGGACTTTTGTCTGCGGCCGGGCCGGAGGTCAGGCACCCCCCTTAATTCCCCCCCCCGAAGAGACGCCCCGCAACACCATTTTGCTTGCATTCAGCTGAATGCGGATTTAGGCTCAGCCATGCCGATGAAAAACAATCCTGTCTGAGAACGAGCGGCACGCCGTGCTTTCGGGATTGTCCCTGGTCCCCGCGGAGAAAGAAAATGATCACCTACCCGATCCCCATGGTCCCCGGACCGGTGCGGGTGCCGCCCGCCGTTTTGGCGGCCTACCAGAGCGCATACGGATCCGCCGACCTGGAAGATGAGTTTTTCCGGCTCTACGCCGAAACCGAGAACCGTCTGCAAAAACTTCTGGGAACCGGTCACCCGGTGGTCCTGCAGACCGGCGAGGGCATGCTGGCCCTTTGGAGTGCCCTGAAAAGCTGCCTGGCCCCCGGCGACCGGGTTCTCGCCGTGGCCACCGGGGTCTTCGGCTACGGGATTGGCGAGATGGCCCGCAGCCTGGGATGCGAGGTCCAAACGCTGGGCCTGCCCCACGATCAAACCCTCGATGATTTGACGGCCCTGGAAGAGGCCCTGAGGGCCTTCAAACCCAAAATGATCACCGCGGTCCACTGCGAAACCCCGTCGGGGACCTTGAACCCCCTCGCCGGTTTGGGCCGCCTCAAGGACCAGCTGGAAATCCCGCTGCTCTATGTGGACGCCGTGGCCAGTGCGGGCGGAGCCCCGGTGGAAGCGGATGCCTGGGGAATCGATCTGTGCCTGTGCGCCTCGCAGAAGTGCCTTTCGGCACCGGCCGACATGGCCTTTCTGTCGGTGAGCCCCCGGGCCTGGGATGTGATCGAGGCCGTCGGCTACGCAGGCTACGACGCCCTCAAGCCCTTCCGCACGGCGCTCGCGGACCGCTACTTTCCCTACACCCCCAACTGGCAGGGGGTGGCGGCGCTGCATGCCGCCGCCGGCCTGCTGCTGGACGAGGGGCTGGCCCAGAGCTTCGCGCGTCACCAGCGGGTGGCGGCCTACTGCCGCCAGGAACTGGTGCGCCTGGGGTTGGAACTCTTTCCGGCGCCCTCGGCCGTTGCCTCGCCCACCGTGACCGCCGTCAAACTGCCGGCGGGCAGATCCTGGCCCGCCTTCGATGCGGCCCTGCGCCGCCGCGGCCTGGTGGTGGCCGGCAGCTACGGGCCGCTGGCGGGAAAAGTCTTCCGACTGGGCCACATGGGCAGCCAGGCGGACATGGCCCTGGTGGAAAAGGCCGTTGAGGTCATCGCCGGCGCGGTGTGAGCCGCCGGCCGCCGCCTTTATTCAGATCCAGTCAGCGTCGGCACCGTTGACGGGTTGCCGGTCGTTCGAGCCGCTTTTTGGGAGGAAGCGAACCTGTGGCGCCGCTTCAGCCCCATACCCTGACAGTCCTGGGATTGCTGCTTCTCGCCGGATTTGCGGCCCACGCCGCCGGCGCCCGCACCCATATCCCGCGGGTGACCCTCCTGCTTCTGGTGGGGTTGGGAGCCGGCCCCTACTGCCTGGACCTGATCCCGCCGGAAGTTGCCGACTGGTTCCCGCTGGTGGCCCACATGGCACTTGCCATGATCGGCTTTTTGCTTGGCGAGCGTCTCTTGGGGCGCGATATCGAAGCCAGCAGCCGCATCGTGCTGTGGGTCTCCATCCTTCAGACCCTGGTGGTCGCCTTTTTCGTCCTGACCCTTTTGTGGGCCATGGGCGCCTCTCCGCTGGTGGCCCTTCTGTTGGCAGGCATCGCCCCGGCTTCGGCACCTGCAGCCACCGTCGATGTCGTCCGTGAGTCCCAAGCCCGCGGCCCTTTGACCGACACGGTCCTGGGGGTGGTGGCCATCGATGACGCCTGGGGTATTTTGCTCTTCAGCCTGCTGCTGGTTCTGGTGGAGGGGTTGATGGGGTTCAACCGGCCGCTGCTGGAACTGCTGCTTGGCGGGTGGGAGATCGCCGGGGCCTGCTTTCTGGGGATTTTATTGGGTTTTCCGATGGCCTGGTTGACCGGCCGCTTGAAGCCGGGGGAGCCGACCCTCTTGGAGGCCTCAGGCTTTGTTTTTCTATGCGCGGGTCTGGCCTTGTGGCTTCAGGTTTCGTATCTGCTGGCCTGCATCTTTTTGGGAGCGACCGTCGCCCACCGGGCGTTCCATCATACCCGAACTTTCCGCGAAATTGAAGGGATCAGCGAACCGTTCCTGGTGATTTTTTTCCTTCTGGCCGGGTATCGCTTTGAGGTCGAAGCGCTTTATCAGGTTGGCGGGGTCATCCTTTTTTACGTGCTCGCCAGAGCCATCGGCAAAGTGGTCGGCGGCCGGCTTGGAGCCCGTTTCAGCGGGGCGCCGCCGGTGATTGAAAAGCGGATCGGCTGGTGTCTTCTGCCCCAGGCGGGCGTGGCCCTGGGCTTGGCGCTGCTGGTCTGCGAGCGGATCCCCCAGCTGGGCACAGTCATTTTACCGATGGTGATCGCCGCCACGATTCTGTTTGAACTTGTCGGACCGGTTTTCACCCGCTGGCACCTGCAGCGGGCCGGTGAAATTCCAGGCATCCCTGGCCCCAAACCGCCGGCTCCGCCGGACGACCCGAGCGACGCCCCGGCACCTTAACCCCCCGGCGGGGTCAGAGTTTGCAGGCCTTGACCTCTTCGCAGATCTTGTGGAAGACATCGGTCATCCGGAAAATTCCCACGATTTTACCATTGCGGGTCACCAGCAGGGACTGGTGGCGGGCCATGATCAGCTGGTGGATAGCCTCGTTGAGGGTCGCCTCTTCGTCCACGGTTTCCCCCTCCACGGGGGTGTGCATTAGATCTCTGGCCTTGATTTCGGCGGCTTTTTTGCAGATTTCCGCCAGCGGCGCCTCCCAGAGGTGATACTTTTCAATCACCGACTTGAAGTAGGTGGGGCTGAACCCGCTGTATGATGGGGTTCTGAGATCTTCGATCCCTTTGTTGCCCCGCTCCAAACCCCGGATCAGGTCGTCCTGACCGATTTTGCCCACCGCGTGCCCCTCGTCGTCCAGAACCAGGATCGCCCGATGCCGGTAGAGGCCGTCGAACTTTTTCTGGGCCTCCTCCAGCGCCAGAACCGCTTCGTAAAAGGTCGCCTCCTGGTTGACGGTGGCATATTCGGCGAGCGGGATCATCATCTCTTTGACCTTGGTCGTTTTCATAAAAAATTCCTTTCCGTGCTTTACGGCGTGATATTAAAGGCGCTGGGCCCACTGACGGAAAATTAAGCCGTCAGCACCCCGAAATCAATATCGTCCGGCATGCGCCCGGCATGCGCCCGGCATGACATTTGATGCCCGAAGGTAATTCTGATATCTTTTTAGGCGTGATCCAGGATGACGAAAACCGCCCACTACCCAATCCCAGGAGGCTCCGATGCTGCCCTTGAAGACCATTCTGTGCCCGACGGATTTCAGTGTCCCAAGCCACGAGGCCATCAAGGCCGGCGTGGAGCTGGCGACGCATTTCAACGCCGAGCTGATCTTGCTCAACGTCATCACCCCGGTGCCGGTGGTGGCCACCGCCTACGACCACCAGGTTTTCAATGTGCCCACCTACCAGCATGACCTCGAAGCCCACGCCGAGGCGCAGCTGAAAAATATGGCCGCCCGCCTGACGGCCGAGGCGCCGGGCTTGACCGCCAGCACCCGGACCATCATTTTCGAGCCGGCCTACGGCATTGTCCAGGCCGCAGCGGAAGTCAAAGCCGGCCTGATCGTCATCGCCACCCACGGCCAGTCCGGCTGGCGCCGATTTCTTTTCGGCTCGGTGACCGAAAAGGTCGTCAAGATGGCGGCCTGCCCGGTGCTGACCATCCGGGCCCCGGAAGCCGAAGAGGAACCGGCCGAAATCCCCCCCGACAACCAGGGCCCCTGAACCCACGGCCCTCAGCGGCGCTGGGAGCGGTCCGTGCGCAGCATCACCCGGGCATCCCGGACGAGCTTGATGACCCCCAGGATGACGGTGAAAAACTCCAGGCGCCCCAGCAGCATCCCCACGATCTGGGCCCAGAGGACCGCCGGCGGGGTACCGGCGGCGGTCACCCCCACCGAAAGCCCGACGGTCCCCACGGCGCTGGCGAATTCAAACAGCCCGTCCGCCACCGGATAGCCCCAGGAACACACCACCAGGCTGCCGGCGGCCCAACAGCCGAGGTACAGGAAGAGAAAAAAGCCGGTGTGGCGCAGTTCGGCATCGGTGATGAACCGTCGCTCGGCCCCCTGCCAGAGGTAGGGGGCGCTGACCGCTTTTTCCGGCAGGATCTGGCGCCGGAACTCCCAAATCAGCCCCCTGATCAGCAGGTAAACCCGGTGCAGCTTGATCCCCCCGGCGGTGGAGCCGGTCCCGCCGCCGACCACCATCAGAAACGTCAGCAGCAGCAGTCCGCCGGCATTCCAGCCGCCGTATCCGGTGGTGGAAAAACCGGTCGTGGAAAGCGCCGAAACCGTATGGAACACGGCGCTGCGCAGGGCGGGGGGCCAACTCGGGTAGAGGTGGCCGGCCCCGGTCAGCAAAATCAGGGGCACCCCCCCCGCGGCCAGCAGCAGCAGAAGATGCAGCTCGCCGTTGCGGCGCACATAGACGAAATGGCCCGTCAGCAGCATGTAGGCGGTCAGGAAGTTGGTCCCCCCCAGGAGCATCAGCACGATGGTGACCGCCTCAACAAGCGGACTGTCCCAGTAACCGATGGACTCCGGGCGGGTGGAAAATCCCCCGGTGGACACCGCGGTCAGGGCGTGGTTGACGGCATCGAACCAGCCCATGCCGGCGAGGTGCAGGGCCAGGATGCCGCAGAGGGCGTAGCCGCTGTAAAGCTTGAGGACCAGCTCGGCCGAGCGCCGGACATTGGGCGCCAGCCCGGCCGGCCGCCCCTCGGCGGCCCCGATCCCGGTGCCGGGCGGGCCGGCCAGGGCGCTCAGCATGATGACGGCGAAACCGGCCCCGCCGGTGTACTGCAGGATGCTGCGAAAGAGCAGGATCAGGCGCGGCGCGGCGGCCACGTCCAGCACCGAGAGGCCGGTGGTGGTCCAGCCGCTGGTGGATTCAAAGAGCGCCTGGGTGAAGCTCAGCTCCAGCAGCATCCAAAACGGCACCGCGCCCGCCACGAGGGCCGTCAGCCAGGCCATCACGATGATCGTGGCGCCCTCGGCATAGGTCAGTTCTTCCGCCTCCCGGGAGCGCAGCGCACCCGCCAGCAGCCCCCCCACCGCCGTGACGATTGCGCCCGGCAGGACGAAGCCTCCGGCCAGTGCGGCTTCCTCGGGGTAAAAGAGCAGGCCGGCCAGCGGCGAGAGCAGGACCAGACCGATCAGTCCGGTGATCCCGCCGGTGAGCCGCAGAATTCCGGCGTAGCGCGCACGCAGATAGGTCGGGTTGCGCATCCTCAGTCACCGGCCAGGCGGGTGAGAAGCGTCTTGAAATCCGCCTGCGCGCCCACCACGATCAACTTGTCACCGATCGCCAGACGGGTGGGCCCGCGGGGCACCAGCACGGCGTCCCCGCGAAGAACGGCGGCCACCAGGAAATTTTCGGGCAGATCGAGCTCGTGAAGGGTTTTTCCGGCGGCGGGGCTTTTGTCGGAGAGCAGGACCTCGGTGAGGTTGATCTGCCCCTGCCCCAGGGTCATCAGATGGGTGATAGCGGCAAAGCGGGTCTGCTGGTTGAGGAGGCTGGCGATGATCCGGGTGGCCGAAAAGGCCACGCTAATCCCCAGGCCCTCGAAAACCGACTCGTTTTGGGGGTCGTTCACCAGGGCGATGGTGCGCGGCACCTCGAACTGCAGACGCGCCACCTGGCAGGCGATCAGGTTGTCGTGGTCATGGGAGGTCATGGCGATCAGAACGTCGGCGCTGCGGGCACCGGCCTGCTCCAGGGTCTCGGGATCGCTGCCCTCCCCCAGCAGCACCGTCGCCTTGAGCTTCCGGGACATGATGCGGCTGTCTTCGGGGTCCCGGTTGATCAGGGTCACCCCGTGCTCTTGGGAGATGAACTCCCGCGCCAGAAAATAGGTGGTCTGGTCGCCGCCGATCAGGATGATGTTCATGACTGCCGGTTGGCCCCTTCGTCGAGGGTTGCGCAAAAGGCGTCAAAGGCCAGCTGGGTCGGGCTGATGATCTGGATCCCGGCGTCTTTGAAAATCGCACCGAAGGCCGGCTGGTGGACCCGCGCCAGCACGCAAGCGACGCCGAAGGCGTGCCGCGCCACCTGGGCCACCATGAGATTGAGGGTGTCCTCGCTGCAGGTGGCCATGAGACAGTCGGCCCGTCCGACCTCGGCGCTTTCCAGCAGGGCGTGCTCGGTGGCATCCCCGGTGAGCCGGAAACCGCTGAATTCAGGGGAAAGGGCGCGAAAGGACGCCTCTTGGCGGTCGATGACGACCACCTCGTGCCCGGCGACGCTCAACCCGTCGGCCAAGAGGGCCCCGAGACGGCCGCAGCCCACGATCACCACATACATGACGGCCTGCCTTTCCACGCCGCAGGGGCGCTGCGGCGCCTGTTCGCCGGCAACCAGCGGCATCCGGACGGAAATGCCGAACCCACAGTTTTTCTCTTACCAGCAAAACCCGGTGGTTTCAAACAGGAACGCGCCCGGGAAAGGGGACGCCCCTGATCGCCCAACACGGCGGCCGGAGCCCGCCCCGGGGCGACCCAAAGACGGACAGCGGGCGACAGGCCCCCGGCGTCTCTTGAGGGCGATTTTCGGCCGTCGGTATTTTGGGGGTCTCGATTTTAGAAGATTTCCCATGGCGCCGTGACGAATGTTCGAAGTCACACCGAAGGTTTTGGTATTATTATGGTTTCCAGCAGCTTCAACGGGAAAATGGCCTCCCTGCGGGTAGAGGAATTGCGAAAACCGGCGGTCGCGGCCGCCGGCACGGCCGAAGACCGCCGCGATCCCAGCGGTCAAAATGAGCCTTTGGCAATCTGACGCTTGCAAGCGAACAGGGCCCTTGCGGGCCACACCTTAACCGGCGCGACAGCCGATCGAACGCCGCTTTGCGCTGGTATGCATCTTGCCTTTTTGTTGGCGGACTGCCTCGCGATGAACGACAGTCGTGGACCCTGAGAGGAGGTTGGCCATGGCAAAGCAAGTTTCCTTCACCCAGTTTGAAAATGAAATCCTGCCGGACTTCCGCCTGAAACTCAGCGCGGCGGAAAACGGCGAAGAGGTCAAAAACCACTTCACCCAGACCGCAGGCGGCCTGCTCGCCGAGATTTTTCCCGAAAAGACCGGGCGGTTGGACGCGCCCGTGACCCTCGAACCGGCCGCGGAGCCCTTCTACGTCTTGAGCCGCGACTTGGGCAGCGACCCGGATTTCACGGCCGTCTGGAACGCCTCGGATCTGCCCCGGGTCATCGCCCGGCTGGCCAAGTCGGCGGCCAACCGCTGCCGACACCTGGAAAAGCACCCCGAAAAAACCGAGGCCAAAATTCGCATGTAACCCCGGCGGCGGGGTGCCCGATTGTCGAGGAGGGCGTCGGGATCCTGACCGATCTGCCCGCCGGTCGCCCCGGCACCGGCGACACCTATCCCGAGGGGACCGTGTTCTTCAAAGTGGACCAACGGCTGCGCCGCATCGCCCAGATCGTCCAGGATTTCAGCGGCGGCCCGGGAGAAAGAAATGACGCAAGCAGAACTTGAGACGCTGACCCGCCGGCTGCTGGCCGAGATTGCGCCGGAAGCCGAGCTGGAAAAACTCGACCCGGACAAGGCTTTCCGCGACCAGTTCAGCTTCGACTCGGTGGACTGCCTGCGGTTCGCCGTGGCGCTGGAGAAGGCCCTTGGGATCCAGATTCCCGAAGCCCGCTACCCCCGCTTGGGCACCCTCAACGGCTGCGTCGGCTACCTGCAGGAGCGCCTGGCGGCGGCCTGACCCGCCCCGGCGCCGCTTTGACGAGTCCTTTCCCAGGAAAGATGTAAAGTAATTCCGGCTGGTTTCCGATCCTATTGTTGACGGCGACGATTGCCGGGCTTCCCCAGAAGCCGGCCGCCCGCACAGGGCAGCGTGCGCCGCGCCGAGGAAACGAGCCGCCATGAGAGTAGAATGCCCCGCCTGCCGGCGGGCTTACCGCTTGCCCCAAGAGCGCCTGCCCGCCCAAAATCCCTGTTCACTGAAATGCCCGGCCTGCCGGACGGTTTTCACGCTCGAGCGCCAGCCCGCCACCCCCGAGCCGGTGCCCCTGGCCCAGATCTTCACCCCCTACGGCGAGGACCTCAAACGCGAGGTGACCGCAAACCTCAAGAAGCTCTACCCCATGCCCCACATCATGCTCAAGGCGCGGGCCGTGGCGACCAACCCCGAGGCCGACCTGCGGCAGATCAGCGCCATTCTGCGCACCGACCCGGCTCTCGCCAGTCGGGTCCTGAAAGTCGCCAATTCCGCCTATTACGGCCGCTCCGGCAAAGTGGCCTCGCTGCTGGATGCCGCCGTTTTGCTGGGCGTCCAGATGCTGGTGCAGATCATCACCCTGGTGAGCACCTCCAAGATGCTGGGCAGCGAACTGCGGGGGTTTGAGCTGGACTCCGGCTGCCTCTGGCGCCACTCCCTGACCGTGGCGGTGACCTCGGCAACGATCGCCAGCCGCACCGGCCTGCCGCTGCGCGACGAGGCCTTCATGGCCGGCCTGCTGCACGATGCCGGCAAGATCATCCTGGACCCGTATGTCATCGAGCGCAAATCCGCCTACGATGCCCTGCGCAAATACCATCCCCACAACCCCCTGCTGGCCGAGCAGGCGGTACTGGGTTTCGACCACGCGGAAACCGGCTTCGCTCTCTGCCAGAAATGGAATATCCCCGCCCCCCAGGCCCTCGCCATCCGCTTTCATCACCAGCCGTCGCGCTCTGGGGCAAGCCCCCTGGCCTACATTCTGCACGTAGCCGACGCCCTGGCGGCCTTCGACCCCGCAGCCGCACCCGCCAGCCCGGCAGCGCCCGTTGAACCCGGCGTCCTGGCGTTTCTGAAGCTCGCCCGCGGCGACCTGGCGGGCATCGTCACCGAAGCCGCCGACACCATTGAAACCCTCGAAGACGACACCTACTGAATCGCCCCCTCAACCAACCGTGGGCGGCCTGCAAACCCCACCGCGGCAGCTACCGCAGAGCCCGGCCTCCGGCGGTTATAGCTTCAGGCTGGCGCGCATGACACCGGGATCGTCGGGCACCGCCTTGAAGCTGAACCCGAACGCCTCGCACAGTCTACGCATGGTGCGGTTCTCGGCCAAAACCTCCCCATAGATCTCACCGATGCCCCGGCTGCGGGCGTAGTCGATGATCCGGCGCATCAACATGGGCCCAAGTCCCTTGCCGGTCATGTCGCTTCTCAGCAGGATGGCAAATTCCGCGGCCGTGTTGTCGGGGTCCGCGGCAATCCGCACCCCGCCGCAAAGCGCCGGGTTTCCCGGGCCGCGCCCCTCGGCCAGGACCAGCGCCATCTGCCGGTCATAATCGATCTGGGTGAGACGCGCGGCCTGATCGTGGGAGAGGTATTTCATGGTGTGCAGGAATCGGAAGCGGATTTCCTCCGGCGACAGCCGCTGGAATAGATCGTGAATCGCCGGCTCGTCTTCCGGCCGGATGGGCCGCAGCAGCAGCCGCTGACCGTCGGGCAGGTTCACCGTCTCCTCCAGTTCCTTGGGGTAGGGTCGAATGGCCAGCCGCTCCGCGGCCGGGCGCACGGCGGGTCGCAGCCGCACGCGGGCATCCAGGGCCATGACGCCGCCGGCGCCGGCCTGCAGCGGATTGATATCCAGTTCCAGCACCTCGGCCAGATCGCAGGCCAGCTGGGAGACCTTGACCAGGGTCAAGGCGATGGCTTCCAGGTCGGCCGGCGGCATCCCCCGGTAGCCCTCCAGCAGACGGATCACCCGGGTGCGGCCCATCATCTCGCGCGCCAGATGCATGTTGAGCGGCGCCAGCGCCAAGGCCTTGTCGGCGATCACCTCGACGGCCGTCCCGCCGTGCCCGAAAAGCACCACCGGCCCGAACTGGGGGTCCTCGATCATCCCGACGATCAGTTCATGGGTCTCCCGGCGGGCTATCATGGGCTGGACCGTGAAGCCCTGGGTGCGGGCCTCCGGCCGGGCGGTTTGCACCAGCTGCAGCATGGCGACGGCAGCCGCGCGGACCGCGGCGGGGGTTTCCAGATCCAGGGCCACGCCGCCCACATCGGTCTTGTGGCTGATGTCCGGCGAAAGGATCTTCAGCGCCACGGGGCCGCCCCATTCGGCGGCCAGTTCCGCCGCCGCCGCGGGTGTCGCCGCCACCCGGGTGGGCACCACCGGGATCCGGTAGGCGGCCAGGAGGGCCTTGGCCTCGGCCTCGGTCAGCCACTCCCGCCCCTCGGCCAGGGCGGTCTTCAGAACGGCCCCGGCTGCCGGCGTGTCCGGTTCGAACTCCTCGGGCACGTTGGGCGGGGTTTCCATCAGCATGGCCTGGCCGCGGCGGTAGCGCACCATCTGCATGAAGGCCCGCACGGCCTCCTCGGGGGTGCGGTAGGTGGGAATCCGACACTCGCCGAAGGCCTGCCGCGCCCCTTCGGCGGCGGCCTCGCCCAGCCAGCTGGTCAACAACCCGCGGTCGGCGGCCTTCAGCTCGTTTTGCTTGACGGTTGCGATCACCGCCTGGGCCGCCTCGATGCCGGAAGCCACGGCCGTGGGGCAGTTGAGCACCAGGATGGCGTCCACCCCCGGATCGTCCAAAAGCACCGCGAGGGCATCGGCATAACGGCTCCCGGGGGCATCGCCGATGATGTCCACCGGGTTGCCGTGGGACCAGGTGGGGGGCAAGACGCCGTCCAGGCGCACCAGGCTCTCCCCGCTGAGGTCCGCCAGCCGCCCGCCGCGCTCGATCAGGGCATCGGTGGCCAGCACGCCGACCCCGCCGCCGTTGGTCAAAATCGCCAGCCGATCGCCTTGGAAGGGCCGGGTCATGGCCAAGGTGCCGACCACGTCAAAGAGCGCCTGCATGTCTTTGACCCGCAGCACCCCCGCGCGGCGGAAGGCCGCATCGTAGACCGCATCGGAGCCCGCCAGGGCGCCCGTGTGGGAGGCGGCCGCCCGCGCCCCCTCCAGGAAGCGGCCGGCCTTGACCACCACCACCGGCTTGACGCGCGCGGCCGCCCGGGCGGCGGACATGAACTTGCGGGCCTGGTGGATGGCCTCGACATACAGCAGGATGGCGCGGGTGCGGGTATCGTTGGCGAGATAATCCAGCATGTCCCCGAAATCGACGTCCGCCATGTCCCCCAGCGAGACGAAATGGGAGAACCCGATCCGGCGGGCCGCGGCCCAGTCCAGCACCGAGGTCAGCACTGCCCCGGACTGGGCCACGAATGCCAGCCGCCCCGGCAGGGACGCGACATGCCCGAAGCTGGCGTTGAGGCCGATGCCGGGCACCATGATCCCGAGACAGTTGGGCCCGACGACCCTCAGCAGGTGGGGCCGCGCGGCCGCCAGCAGGTCCTCCTGCAGGGCCCGCCCGCGGCGGTTTTGCCCCTCCGCAAAGCCGGCGGTGATCACCACCGCGGCGCGGGTCCCTTTTTCGCCCAGTTGGCCGATGATCTGCGGGACCGTCTCCGGCGGGGTGGCCACCACCGC
>JASFIY010000012.1:0-12131 GCA_050122415.1 Desulfobacteraceae bacterium | reverse complement strand
GCTCCATCCGCCCGGGGGCCTCGCGCAAGACGGCAATGCTGATTTTCGCCATGTTGGACGGTCTGGTGCGCCTGAACATATACAACCTCTACGATGCCGGGGCTCTCTACAACGACCTGCAGGCGGCCTGCCATCGGATCTTAAGGAACCCTTAACCAAAGGAGCCGGATCGGGTGATGCTGCAAAAACTGTTTCCCTTCATCGCATGGTTCAAGTCCTACGGAACCGATGACCTGCGGCGCGACGCGATTGCGGGGCTGACCGTGGCGCTGGTCCTGATCCCCCAGTCCATGGCCTACGCCCAGCTGGCCGGGCTGCCGCCCTACTTCGGGCTTTACGCCTCCTTCCTGCCGCCGATGGTGGCGGCGCTTTTCGGCTCCAGCCGGCAGCTGGCCACCGGGCCGGTGGCGGTGGTGTCGCTGATGACCGCCGCCTCGCTGGAGCCGCTGGCCACCGCCGGCAGCAGCGGCTTCATCGCCTATGCCATCCTGCTGGCGCTGATGGTCGGCGTTTTCCAGCTGGCGCTGGGCGTGCTGCGCCTGGGGCTGGTGGTCAACTTCCTCTCCCACCCGGTGGTCAACGGCTTCACCAACGCCGCCGCCCTGATCATCGCCACCTCGCAGCTCTCCAAAATCTTCGGCGTATACGTGGACAAAGGCGAGCACCACTACGAGACCATCATCGCGGTCTGCAGGGCGGCCGTCCACCACACCCACTGGCCGACCTTCCTGATGGGGGTGCTGGCCTTTGCCATCATGTACGGGCTCAAACGCTTCATGCCCCGCTTTCCCAACGTGCTGGCGGCGGTGGTGGTGACCACCCTGATCTCATGGGGGACGGGGTTCCAGCAGGATGTCCGGGTGCCGCTCGATGCCATCGCCGCCCCCAAGGTGCACGAGCTGGCAAAGAGCTTCAATGCGGCCATCGATGAGGTCCCGCGCCTGGCGGAGGCGCGCACCGCGGAAAATGAACGGCTCACCCGGGCGCGCGAGGCCAAGGACGCCATGGTGATCCTGGATGCCGAGCACGATGTCAGCCTGATCAATCTGCGGATCGCGCGGCTCAACCACGAGGCCCACGTGATCCGGGAACTGTTGCGGGACCTGCTGCTGGTGGGCGTCAAAAAGGCCGACGGCAGCCGGCAGTTTTTCCTCCGCGGCGAGGCCCCCGCGGGGCTTGCCAGCGACGGCCGCATCTGGCGGATGCGGGTGGGCAACAAACCGCTTGCCACCGACGGGGTGGTGCTGATGGGGGGCGGCGACGTGGTGGGGGTCGTGCCCCGCGGGCTGCCCTCCCTGTCACTTCCCGAGATCAATTTCGGGGTCTTGCTGCGTCTTTTCCCATACGCGGCGATCATCTCCCTGCTGGGCTTCATGGAGGCGATCTCCATCGCCAAGGCCATGGCCGGCAAGACCGGCCAGCGTCTGGACCCCAACCAGGAGCTGATCGGTCAGGGGCTGGCCAACATCCTGGGAGCCATGGGCAAAAGCTACCCCACCTCGGGCTCATTTTCGCGCTCGGCGGTCAACCTCCAGGCCGGGGCGATCAGCGGCCTGTCCAGCGTCTTCACCAGCCTGACGGTGGTGGTCGTGCTGCTCTTTTTCACGCCCTTGCTCTACCATCTGCCCCAGTCGGTCCTGGCCGCCGTCATCATGATGGCCGTCATCGGCCTGGTCAACGTTTCCGGTTTCGTGCATGCCTGGGAGGCCCAGTGGTACGACGGGGCCATTTCCATCACGACCTTCATCTTCACCCTGATCTTCGCCCCGCATCTGGACAAGGGCATCATGATCGGAGTGGTCCTCTCACTGCTGGTCTTTCTCTACAAGAGCATGCGGCCCACGGTGGCGTCGCTGGCCCGCACGGAAGACGAGGCCCTGCGCTGCGTGCTGACCCACGGTCTTCAGGAGTGTCCCCACATCTCGGTGATCCGCTTCGACGGGCCGCTCTTTTTCGCCAACGCCAGCTACCTGGACGACCAGATCACCGAGCTGATGCTCACCAAACGGCAGCTGCGCCACATCGTCATCGCCTCCAACGGGATAAACGATATTGACGCTTCCGGAGAAGAAACGTTATCATTGTTAGTAGATCGTATACGCAGCGCCGGGGTCGAGATATCCTTCAGCGGGGTCAACGAATCCGTCATGAAGGTCTTCAAACGCACCCATCTGCTGGCCAAGATCGGCACCGACCACATCTTTCCGACCATGGAAAAAGCCATCGCGACGATTCACGCGGACGCCCACCGTGACAGCACGGAAAAAGCCTGCCCGCTGGTAACCGTCTGCCACCTCGCTTGAAGGGGCCATAACAGCAAAGGGGGGATTCGCATGTCCGTTATTTCACTGTTCAGCGGCGTGTTCTGCAAGGAGGAGTCGGTTGCCGCGGAAATTCTCAAGAAAACCGGCTGCCGCAAAATCGGCGACGAGGATGTCATCGCGAGCGCCAGCCAGCTTTCCGGCATCCCCGCAAACAAGATCCGGCGGGCCTTTTCCGGCCGCACGTCGGTGTTCAACAAATTCACCCACGAAAAGGAAAACGCCATCGCCCACCTGCGCCTCGCCCTGGCCGAGCGGCTGGCGGAGGATGATTTTCTGCTCTGCGGCTACAGCCTCCATCTGGTGCCTCAGAAGGTCAGCCACGTCCTGCGGGTGTGCCTGATCGCCAGCGTCAGCTCCAGGATCGCCGAGGGGCAAGCGGCCCGCGGGGTGTCGGGCAAAGAGGCCCTGCGGATCATCCGCCACGAGGATGAGGAGCGCGCCGCCTGGGTGGAAACCATCCATGGGGTCAAAGACCCGTGGCAAGCCGATCTTTATGACATCGTCGTGCCCATGGACAAGAAGGAGGTCGCCCAGGCGGTGGCCCTGATCGACGAGTACCGGGTCAGCCAGGCGGTCGCGCCCACGCCGGCTTCCCGTCAGGCGGTGGCCGATTTCCGGCTGGCCGCCCAGGTGGAGGTCCGCCTGGCCGCCGAGGGGCACGATGTGGGGGTTACGGCCGTCCAGGGGGTGGTGACCCTGACCATCAACAAACACGTGCTGATGCTCAACCGGCTGGAAGAGGAGCTGACGGCCGTCGTCAGCCAGATTCCGGGGGTGGCCTCGGTGCAGACCCGTGTCGGCAAAGACTTTCACCAGGCGGACATCTACCGCAAGTTCGATTTCCAGCTGCCCTCCAAGCTGCTGCTGGTGGACGACGAGCGCGAGTTCGTCGAGACCCTCTCCGAGCGCCTGCTGATGCGCGACATGGGCTCGGCCGTGGCCTATGACGGTGAAACGGCTCTCAGTCTGGTCCAGGAGGACGAGCCCGAGGTGATGATCCTGGATCTCAAGATGCCCGGCATCGACGGCATCCAGGTGCTGCGCCAGGTCAAGTCCACCCGGCCCGAAATCGAGGTGATCATCCTGACGGGGCACGGCAGCGAGGCCGACCGCGAGGTCTGCATGCAGTTGGGGGCCTTTGCCTACCTGCAGAAACCGGTGGACATCGACGTCCTCAGCGACACCCTCAAGCGCGCCAACGCGAAGATCCAGGAGCGCAAAAAGTCGGCTGAATAGGCCGTCCGGGTACCCGGGGGGAGCCCCCGGGAATACAAGGAAATCGTGCATGGCGCTGTGGGCCAAATTCAAACCGGATTTCTGGGAGCGACCCGAAGGCCAGGACTGGCCCTTCAAGCACATGTTCGATTTCCGGCGCATCTGGCAGCGGGCCGTGCTGCTGATTGCCGGGGTCGCCCTGGTGCCGCTTCTGATCATCACCGCAGTGGACTACAACGTCACCCAGAAGGCCATCGTCTCCGATGTTCTGCTGCAGACCTCGCGGCTGGTGTCCAACACCAAACTGTCGATCTCCTTTTTTCTCACCGGCCGGGCGGCCGCGCTGCAGTTTATCGTGGAAGACAACGGCATCGCCGCGCTGAAGGACCCCCGGCGGCTGGCGGAGATTCTCGGCCACCTGAAAACCGCCTTCGGCGGCTTCGTTGACCTCGGGGTGGTGGATGCCACCGGCGACCAGCGTTACTATGCCGGCCCCTACGAGTTGACGGGGGTGAACTACAGCGACCAGGGCTGGTTTCAGGAGGTGATCGGCCGCGGGGTATACGTCAGCGACGTTTTCTTGGGGTTTCGCAATGTGCCCCACATCATCATCGCCATCAAGCACCACCTGCCGGACGGGACGTTTTTCATCCTGCGGGCGACGTTGGACACCGCCCGCTTCAACGAGCTGATCTCCAACGTGGCGGTCAGCGGGGAGGGCGACAAGTTCATCATCAACCTCAGCGGCCAGCTGCAGACGCCCTCCAGCAGCCACGGGCAGGTGTTCGAGAAGGTGGGGCTGCCGGTGCCGCCGTATGTCGAGAAAACCCAGGTGGTGGAGGGCCTCGACGCCGGGGGGGAGCCGGCGATCATCGGCTATTCCTACATCCCGGAAAGCCCCTTCATCCTGATGATCGTCAAGCGCAAGGCCTCGGTGATGCACGACTGGCTGCAAACCCGCAGACGGCTGATCGGGTTTCTGGTGATCAGCATCACCGGGATTCTGGTGGTGATCCTGGGGGTGACCACCTATCTGGTCAACAACCTGCACCTGGCCGACCAGCGGCGGGTGATGTCGCTGCACCAGGTGGAATATGCCAACAAGCTGGCCTCCATCGGGCGGCTTTCGGCCGGGGTGGCCCATGAAATCAACAACCCGCTGGCGATCATCAACGAAAAGGCCGGGCTGATCAAGGACCTCTTCAGTTTCAAGCCCGACTACGCCCAGAACAAGCGGTTGATGGAATTGATCGACGGGGTGATCGCCTCGGTGGAGCGCTGTGCGGTCATCACCCGGCGGCTGCTGGGCTTTGCGCGCCACATGGCGGTCAGCGTCGAGCCCATCGCGGTGCGGGCGCTGATCGAGGATGTTCTGGGTTTTCTCCGCAAGGAGGCCGAGTACCGCTCGATTGATGTGGTGGTCGCGGTTCCCGGCGAGGTCCCGACCTTCGTGAGCGACCGGGGCAAGCTGCAGCAGATTCTGCTCAACCTGATCAACAATGCCTTTGCCGCCCTGAGCGACGGCGGCCAATTGAAGGTCGCGGCCCGCCTGGCGGACGCCAACGCGCTGGCCATCGACGTGATCGACAATGGCAGCGGGATCGCGCCCGAAGACCTCGACCGCATCTTCGAGCCCTTCTTCTCCACCCGCACCAGCTCCGGCGGTACGGGCCTCGGCCTGTCGATCACCTACGGGCTGGTGCAGGAGCTGGGGGGCACCCTCAAGGTGCAGAGCCAGGTCGGGGAAGGGTCGACCTTTACCATCACGCTGCCCCTGGAAATGCCGCAGACGAAAGGAGATGCCAGTGCGAATCCTGCTGGTGGACGATGAAAAGGAATTCGTGGCCACGCTTGCCGAACGTCTCGAGCTGCGCGGAATCGACGCCGACTGGGTCACCACCGGCGAGGCCGCCCTGGCCAAGGCGGCCGAACGCGCCTATGACCTGGCCGTGCTGGATGTCAAAATGCCCGGGATCAGCGGGCTGAAGCTGGAGAAGCTCATGGCCCAGCGACACCCCGGGATGAAGTTCATCTTTCTCACCGGTCATGGGTCGGCCAGCGATTACCACTCCGGCATTGCCGAGGACCGGGTGGTCGACTACCTGGTGAAGCCGGTCAACATCGAGGCGCTGATCGCCAAGATGCAGACGACGCTCACATCCTGATGGAGACAAACGCTATGACCTTTCCCGCCGAAATCGTCGGCGCCGAGGGCCTCAAGTTCTTCGGGCGCATATCCGCTTCGATTTCCCACGAGATTCGCAACGCCCTGGCGGTCATCAACGAACACGCCGGCCTGCTGGAAGACATGACCCTGATGGCCGAAAAGGGGATGCCGCTGGATGCCGCGCGGCTGAAGCGCACCGCCGGCGCGGTGCTGAAGCAGGTTGAGCGGGTCGACGGGATCGTCAAGACCATGAACCGCTTCGCCCACAGCGTGGATGAGCCGCTGAAGCGGGTGGATCTCGCCGAAACCCTGGAGTTGGTCGTGCGTCTTTTCGGCCGCTTTGCCGCCATGCGGCAGGTCTCTCTGGCGCCCGAGAGCCCGCTGAGCTCGGTGGCGGTTGTCACGCGGCCCTTTCAGCTCCAGAACCTGATCGGCCTGTGCCTGGACTATGCCATGCAAAGTGCCGGTGCCGGCGGGACCGTCAAATTGTCGATTGCCCCGCTGGCCGAAGGCGGGGCCGAGATCCGCTTCGGGGGGCGCGGGGTTCCGGCCCCGACCGAGGCGCCGCCGGCCGACGAGACCCTGCAGGCCCTTTCGGGAGCCACCCGAACGGAGCTGTCCCTGCGGGCTGAAAGCGGGGAGCTGACCTTGCGATTGCCGGCCCAAATCGGGGGTGACACCTGAGGTGAGGCCGAGAACCGGTGGCCGTTTAAAAATCACCCCCCTTGGGGTCGCGGCAAGAAATAATTCAACAATATGGCGAAGGATTTTGGTTCGTCATCAAGGCACATCCGCCGGCGCATATTGCGATATGTGCCGGTGGATGTAACGCCGAGGACGGGCCAAAAGACAAGCAAGATGTGGAATTATTTCTTGCCGAGGCCCTAAAACCAAATTCCAAGGAGACCAAAATGGCTGAAAAGGTTTTACTCATCGACGATGAAAAGGATTTTCTGGATGTCATGGCCGAACGGATGCGCAACCGCGGCATGCAGGTCACGACGGCCAGCTCGCCCCTGGAGGCCCTCGAGCTGGTGGCCAAGGAGTCTTTCGACGCCATCATTCTGGATTTGCAGATGCCGGAGATGGACGGACTGGAGGCCCTGGAAAAAATCAAAGCCAAAAAACCCGAGCTCCAGATCATCCTGCTGACCGGGCATGCCACCGTTCAGAAGGGGGTCGAGGCCATGAAGCTGGGGGCCATGGACCTGTTGGAAAAGCCGGCCAACCTGTCCGACCTGACCGCCAAGATCAAAGCCGCCAGCTCCCAGCGGATGTTGCTGGTGGAAAAGAAGAGCGAAGAGAAGATCAGGAAAATCCTCACCACCAAAGCCTGGTAGCGGTTTCCGGCGCGCCCTGAAATGGGCGCCGGGCCTCACAGCTAAAGGCGCTTTTCGGTGGTGCGGGGGCCTGCGCATTGGCCCCGGAACCCCGACGGGGCCGGCGGTTTCCACGTCCGGCGGCCGTCACGGTGCGTCCGGCGCGTTGTCCAGCCCCAGGGCCGCGCGGAAGTCTTCGTACTCGCGCGCCGCCGCTGCCTGGGCCTCGGCCCGGACGCGGTTGAGCGCCGCGAAGTGGCGGACCAGGAGATCCACCAGGGCGCCGTCGAGTTCGTTTTGGCGCGCCATCCGGTGGAGCACCGCGAGGGCCTCCGCTTGCCCCATGCCCCGCCGGTAGGGGCGGTCCTCGGTGATGGCCGTGAAGACGTCGGCCACCGCCATGATTCGCGATCCCAGCGGGATGTCGTCGGCCATGTAGTGGAAGGGGTAGCCGGTGCCGTTCAGGCGCTCCTGGTGCAGGGCGCCCCAGGCGGAGATTCGGCTGAGGGCCTCGATGGGGTCCAGGATCTGGTAGGTGAAAAAAACGTGGGTGCGCATCACCTGCCATTCTTCAGGGCTCAGGTGGCCGGGCTTTTCCAGGATCTCGGCGGGGATCGCGAGCTTTCCCAGGTCGTGAAGGTAGCCCGCGATCTGGAACATCCGGCACTCCCGGCGGGAAAAGCCCACCAGCCGCGCCAGCATCTCCCCGGTGGCCGCAACCCCGCTGGAATGGGTGGCGGTGAAGGCGCTCTTGAAGTCGATGATCCGGCAGATCAGCCGCGAGAAGGCCAGCAGCGCGTCCAGGTCGATCTCGGCCGGCGCGCCCGCCAGGCTGCGGTTGAGAACCGCCGCCACCCCGCCGGAGGCGATCTCCAGCCAGACGTAGTCCCGCTGGGCGAGCTTCAGAAAGGCCTCCACCATCTCCGGCACGAAGACGCCGCCGCTGCGCCCCGAAATAGTCGCGCAGATTTCCGGCACCTGCCCCAAGACCCTCGCATCCGCTGTGACCAGCACCGCCACCCGGTCGGCCAGGTGCAGCAGGTGGCTGCCCCGCGGTACCGGCCGGCCCTGGTGGGTTTCCCCCGCCCCGTGGTTCCACGCCAGGTGGTGGCAGCGCACCATTTCGGCCACCTCCCGGAACGGTGCGAACTCCCTGAGCAGCAGGTAGCCGGCCTCCGCGTGCTGCATCGGCCGGGTCTCCTCGAAGGCCAGCAGGTCCAGGCGCTCGTCCAGTGAAAAGGCCCCGATATCGTGCAGCGCGCCGGCCAGACAGACCTCGCGGCGGGCATCGGCGCCAAGTTCCATCTCCTCGGCCAGCCGCAGGGCGAGGTAGGCCACCCGCAGGCTGTGATCGGCCAGGGCCGGGCTCATCAGGTCGAAGGTCCGGGCCAGGGGGCCGACCAGATCCCAGAGTGTGACGTGCAGGCTGCGGGTGTCCATGCAAACCTCCCTGCGTCAGGGCGGCTCTTGCGGCCGCGCGACGGCCATTGTGTTCAGGGTCGATTGGCGCTAAACTGCTTTTGCCGGAAGCTTAAAACGCTGCCGGCTTGCAGCCCCTCTCGGTGGGGTGCCGCCGCTTTCGAACCCTCAATTCTTGATGAACGGATAAAAGGTCGAAAACCAGACGGTTTTGAAAAAGAGTTTAAGCTACGGCGCGCAAATCTCATCGGCGTGAGGCGTGCTTATGCACGCCGCAGCGACTTCGAGATGCAGTGCAACGCAGAAATTGGCCTTTTTACCGAACTGTCAATTCTTGGCAGCCGATGAACCCCCTGACCCACCTTGAACCGGCCTTCCACCGCGTGGTGGACGCGATTTATCGCCGCAGCTCCCAACCGTATCCGGGGCCTGAGCGCTTGCGCCGCTGCAAGATCATAGCCCACCGCGGCCAGCACGACAACCTCGGGGTGCCCGAAAACACCCTGGCGGCGTTTAAAGCCGCGCGGTCGTGCGGGGTCTGGGGGATTGAACTGGACATCCGCTGGACCCGCGACCTGGTGCCGGTGGTGATCCACGACCCGGACCTGCGCCGGGTGTTTCGGCTGCCCCTGCGGGTGGCGGCGCTGACCTTTGCCGGGCTGCGCGCGCGCGCCCCGCTGGTGCCGTCGCTGGCGGAGGTGGTGGCCGCCTGCGGCCGGCGCCTGCACCTGATGATTGATCTGAAGCGGGAAGCGTTTTCGGACCCGCGGCGCCAGCGCCGCCGCCTGGCCGATGAGCTGGCCGCCCTGACCCCCGGGCGCGACTATCATTTCCTCTCCCTGACCCCGGCGGTTTTCGATACCTTCGGGGTCGCCCCGCCGCAAACCTTTCTGCCCGTGGGGCAGGGGCCCCTGGAAGGCTTGAGCCGGCTGGCCCTGGAGCGCCGCTACGGCGGCGTCACCGGCCATTACCTGATGCTCAGCGACCGCCTGATCCGGCGTCACCGGCAGGCGGCCCAGGGGACCGGCACCGGCTTCGTGGCGTCCCGCAACTGCCTTTTCCGTGAGCTGAACCGTGGGGTGGACTGGATATTTTCCAACCACGCCGCCGCGCTCCAGGCGCTGTGCGACAAGCTCCTGGCCGGCGGCGGGTAACCCCCGTCCAGGGTTGCGGCTGTCGGCCGCGACCCTTAATGCCGGCAGACGGTGGGTTTGTCGTTGGCGTCGATGTGGATGCAGACGAAATCGCCGGTTTTGAAACCGACGCGTTTGAACTCCTGGACGATGCGGTCGTGGCGCTCGATATCCCAGTAGACCGACCACAGGGGGTTGCGCACCGTGTCGATGCCGTAGGCGTCGTGGCCGCAGAGGTTGATGCGGATCTTGTCCTTGGCGATCAGGGTGTCGGCCTCGGAGAGAAAAAAGTCGATCTGGTAGCGGTTGTCCAGCAGCAGGCGCGAAAGCGCTTTCTGGTGCTCCGGGCTGTCGTCCAGGTAATGGTTGGCCACCTGGTAGAGATCCTCGGGGACCTCGATGGACAGCCCCAGGACCGCGAAGCGCTCGTGGCGCAGGGCAAAGGCCTCCAGCGCGGCCTCGTAGCCCCGGATGAGATTCCGGATCTCCTCCAGGCCCGCTTCGATGGGGTGGCCGGCGTTGACGATGTCCTCGCACAGGCCGACGATATTCAGGTAAAGCGCCGTGTTGTCCATCACGAAGATGGGGCGTTCGCGGTAGTTGCGGCGCTTGCGGATGCGGCGGATGCCGTCCAGCTGGATGCTGCGCTCGCTTTCCTTCTGCTCGAGAACCTCCACCCGCGAGATGTCCTTGGCCTGCACCACGTGAATCTCGGAGTCCTCGGAAACGATGTACTCGATCTCGCAGCGAAAGCCCAGCTGCTCCTGGATCTTCTGGGAGAGGTCTTGCAGCTTGCGGTCGTGGGGGGTGCGGGTGATGTAGGGGTCGCTTTTGATCTTGTGGACCCGGTCGCGGCAGTAGCCGTACTCCCAGGTGCCGCCGATGATCTTGGCCATGACGTTGGAGCCGTTGATAAACGGCATCACGATGACCCCCATCTCCCGGGTGTCGATCTCGGGTGCGTGGTTGAACTTCTGCTGCCGCAGGATGGAAAGCCGCTTGGCGTTGGTGGCGAAATTGATCATGCGCTTCCAGGCGTAGACCACCCCGCCCACGTCGGCATAGGTTTCCAGGGAGTCGAAGGTGCCGCCCTTGAAAAACTCCTCCTGGGGGTGGGCGCTGCGGGCGATGATCTTGAAGCTGCCGCGATGGGTGGCCAGGAACTCCTGCAGGGCGGTGAAGTTTTTGGCGCGCAGGTCCGCAGCCGGGATGTAGATGAAGTCGGGCACGTTGAACCCGGCGCGCTTCAGGGTCTTCAGGACGCGGGCCTTCTCGGGGGCAGGGCAGGCGGTGGCGGATGATGTCGTCATGGTGATCGTGGGTTTCCTTGAAAATAAGTAATCCAAACGGCGGCGATTCTCGGATGCTACTATACTCTCTTCGCAGCGGCTTTCCAATCCCCCCGCGGCGGAATGATGGGGTTTGCCCCAAAAACGGGACCCCTAGACGGCGGCATGATGCTGCCCGCTTTGCGGCACCAACCGGGTCAGGGCATGTGGGGTGGTGTCGAAGGGTTCTGGGCGGCCGGGGTTTTGTTGCGGTCTGGCCTTTTTTGATGGGCGTTCCCTTCAAATAATGCAATTGAATTGCATTTCGGTTCGGCATCTGATAAAAATGGCGGCGACGGTGGTCCATGGTTGGGGCCTCGCCAAAAAATAAATCCTTCGCCATATCGGGGAATTATCTCTTGCCGCGACCCTTGAAACCCAAACCCAAACGCCGCGCTCAGCGTTCTTGAAACCCAATCCAAAGGAGAAATCGGTGACCCAGCGACACAGGACCCTGGGAGTAGTCGGTTTTTTGGCCGCACTCCTGCTCTTGGGCGTTGCGGCCCCGGCCGCCGCCGGCGATCCCCTGCCGGTTTTTGTCAGCATCCTGCCCCAGAAGTACTTCGTGGAGCAGGTGGGCGGCGGCCATGTGGCGGTCGCGGTGATGGTGGCCCCCGGCGCCAGCCCCGCTACCTACGAGCCCAAGCCGCGCCAGATGGCGGCCCTGGCCGCCGCCAAAGCCTATTTCGCGGTGGGGGTGCCGTTTGAAGCCGCCTGGCTGCCGCGCATCCAGGCCGCCAACCCGCGGATGCGGGTGGTGGACACCGCGGCCGACATCGACAAGCGGCCGATGGCGGCCCATGCCCACGAGGCGGAGGCAGGTCACGATCACCACCACGATTCAGACCCCCAGGGGGTGCTGGACCCCCACGTGTGGCTCTCCCCGCCCCTGGTGAAGGTTCAGGCCCGCGCCATCCGCGACGCGCTGGCGGCCCTGGACCCGATCCACCAGGCGGATTACGACGCCGGCCTGGCGCGTTTTGTCCAGCAGATCGACGGTCTGGACCGGGAGCTGCGCGAGACCTTTGCCGGCCGCGAGGGCATGGGCTTCATGGTCTTTCACCCGGCCTGGGGCTATTTTGCGGAGGCTTACGGCCTGGAGCAGATCCCCATCGAAATCGAGGGCAAGGACCCCAAGCCGGCCCAGCTCCAGGAACTGATCGAAGCGGCGCGCAGCCGGGATATCCGGGTGATTTTCGTTCAGCCCCAGTTTTCCGGTCAGAGCG
>JASFIY010000011.1:0-12252 GCA_050122415.1 Desulfobacteraceae bacterium | reverse complement strand
GTTGCCGACCACTGCCGGCTTGGGGGCCTCGGGATGGCGCCGGCGGACCTCTTCAACAAAGCGGACCTGCGCGTTGCGGACATCCTCCAGGGTCTGGCCCGGCACCGGACGGGTTTTGAAGATCATGAAATACACGGGGTGGCCGGCGTCCAGCGCCATACCGATCTGGGAATCCTGCTTGGAGCCGCCGATGCCCGGGCCGTGGCCGGCTCTGGGGTCGATGATCACGATCGGCCGGCTGGTCGCCCGGGGGGCTTTTTCGGCCACCAGGGGCTTGTGGCGCCGGTCGCGCCCGGGGTCACGGCGGTCCGCTGCGGCGGCCGGCGCTGCGGCCTGTTGGCGGCGGTCCGGGTGCTGCGGGCTGCGCCGGTCCAGGATGCGGATCAGGGAGTAGTTCACCGGCCGCTCCAACTCGGTGCCGGAAAGGACCCCTTCGTACTCGAAAACCAGCACCGGCGGTTGGCCCCGGCGCAGATGCGCCAGATAATTGTTGCCCCGCCGGCGCATCACGTCCCAGAAGAGAATCGTGCGCTGGAGGGCGTCCACCCCATAGGGGAAGGCATCCTGAATCCAGCCGAGGGGGAATGCGGGTAGGTTTTGCATGCGCCCGTCTCCTTTCGGGGGAGGTCTTTGGATGGCGATTTTTTTTGAGGCCACCCGTTCCTATTGTCAACAAAATTTAGTATAGCCGTTCCTGGGGGCAAACGGAAATGCAAATCGCGACCGGACCCGTTTTGTCCGGCAACGCAAAGCGACGGCCGGGTGGGTTGCCGGGGAGGAAAGCGTGATGGCTGAGATTGTCGATCTCGCGGGCTACCGCTCCCGCCTGCTGGCCAGGAAGGCCTTCGGGGCCTGGTCCAGACGCTTCGGCGAGGTCTTTGGCGAAACCACCCGGCCGAAGGATCTTTCGGACAAATGCCTCTACGCCCTGGCGCTTCCCGGTGAGCAGGGCAATGCGGCCTACTATGAGCTGATCATGGGCGTCCTGGAACTCGGGGCCGCCAGCCTTTTCCCCTACCTGGAAGCCGGGGATAAGATGCGGGTGGTGGATATCCATCTCTTCCTGGCGGACCAGGTGCGCTTTGAATTGATGCGGCGCCTGGGATGGCTCAGCGCTTACCCCACCCAGCGCTTCGGCCTGATCGAGATGGTCCGGGAGTTCGGCCGGGTCCAAGCCACCGTCGGCGGCCAGGCGCCCCAACTGGCCGACAGCCATCCGGAATACGGTCACTACCAGCGCCTGCACCAGCGCGAAAAGGAAACCTTCGTGCGCCGCAAATTGCCCGATGCCCTGGCAACCTTTCAGAAGCACCTGCTCTGAGACTTCCGGGGCCTTGGGCTCGCGGCCAAAAGCAATTCCCCAGCTGGCGCGTCATTTTGCCCGCCACCGGCGCCCGATCCGCCGAGACCAGCGGGGAGCGCCGCGTCCGTGGCGGTCTTGCCGAGAAAAGGGATGGACCTCTACCTCCTGAAAAAAATCATCACCCCTTTTCTGTTGCTGCCGGGTCTCTATGTCCTCCTTTTCCTGCTGGGCGGATTGCGCAGCCTCTGGCGCGGGCGTCCGGGGCGCGGGCTGGCGCTGGTGTTGGTCGCTGCGGCGCTCTGGATCCCGGCGACCCCGCCGATGGCCGACAAACTGCTGCGCCCGCTGGAGGCCGGCCTGACCATTCCCGAGGACCCCCAGGGTGATGTGATCATCATGATGGGGGGTGCGGTTTACGAAGGATCACCGGATCTGAGTGGGGTCGGGGTCCCTTCGGAGGGCACCTGGGCGCGGATCGTCACGGTGGTCCGGCTGCAGCGGCGGCTGGGGGTGCCGGTGATCCTCAGCGGCGGTCGGGTCCACCCCGCCGGGGCGCCCATGGGGCCCATCTACCGCCGCTTGTTGACGGACCTCGGCGTGTCCGGGGAGATGATCCTGGTGGAAACCGAAAGCCGCGACACCCTCGAAAACGCGGCGTATTCCAAGGCCCTCTGCCAGGCCCGGGGGTTCCGGCGGCCCATCGTGGTGACCTCGGCGCTGCACATCCGGCGCACGCGCCTGAGCTTCGAGAAGGCCGGGCTGACGGCCCTCTTTTTTCCCGCCGGTTTCCGCACCTGGGAAAATAAAACCTACAGCTGGCCGGCGTATCTGCCCCAGAGCTACGACCCGATCTCGGATGCCCTGCACGAATATCTCGGGCTCTGGGCCTATCGCTTTCTGTATTGACCCGGGAGGCGTAAAAATGACCGAAAACTGCCAGGATCTCAAGCAGCGCCACAGGTTCGCGGATTATCTCTACTGGAGCTTGATGGCGGCGCTCCCGCTGCTGACCGCGGCGACGGCCATCGCCGCGGTCTCGCTCCTCTGGCTGGGCGCCTACCTGCTGGTGTTGCTGGCCGGTCTGCTGACGCTCTGCCGGTTTTTCTGCAGCCACTGCCCGCACTACGGCCGCAGCGGAAAAACGGTCAAATGCCTGTTCCTCTGGGGGCTGCCCAAGTTTTTCGAACCCCGCCAAGGTCCCCTGGGATGGCGCGCCACGGGGCTGGCGCTCTTGGCCGCCGTGGTCATGGTCCTTTTCCCGCTCTACTGGCTGCTGGATCAACCGGGGCAGCTTTTGGTCTATGCCGTCGCGCTGACCGCCGTGGGCATGACGCTGCGGCGTCACGAGTGCAGCCGCTGTATCTATTTCGACTGCCCGGCCAACCGGGTGCCGGCCGAGCGCCGGACCGGGACCGGCGCCTGAACCCGGTTGGAGGGGGGGAACGGGTGCCCGCAAAACGGCCACAAGATCCCGGCCGCCGTCTGTTTTCCGGCGTCAATACGTGACCCGGCGGGCCCGTTTTCGGACACCCGCATTATTGACAATTTCGATAAATATACTGTACAGTAAATCATATTTCGATCCGATCAGGATCTTGTAGCCCGGTTGCGGGGCCTTCAAGGCCCCCAGGCGAGACATCCCGGGGCGCTTCCATCCCTTGCCACATGTGTTCGGTCAACGCGATGCGCGTTTTTTACCCCTGCCAAAAAGGGGCAGCG
Source organism: Desulfobacteraceae bacterium (assembly GCA_050122415.1). Taxonomy (GTDB): domain Bacteria; phylum Desulfobacterota; class Desulfobacteria; order Desulfobacterales; family JAABRJ01; genus JAABRJ01. The sequence goes on along the minus strand of JASFIY010000011.1, from coordinate 9,230 downwards.
GCCCACTGTTGCCGCGACATCGCACCGACCCGGGGTACACCCCCACAGGAAGGAAACCACGTCAAAATGCGCAAGGCAACTCAGGCGGTCTTCTATCTGCTTATCCTTTGGTTGTTGACGCCCCTTTGCGGCTTCGCCGATGACCGCGGATTCTATCCCACCACCCCCCGGCTCAACAACGGTCTAAAATGGCGCATCGGCTACTGCGAGGGCGGCCCCTACCTGGACTACCGCCAAAACCTGGTGGAGACCGTCCGCGCCCTGATGGCGATGGGGTGGGTGGAAACGGCGGATATCCCCAGATCCGATGACGATTCGGACACCCGTCGGCTGTGGACCTGGCTGGCCGACGACAGCCGCAGCAGGTACCTGCGCTTCGTGAAAGACGCCTACTGGTCGTCGGATTGGGACGAGCAGACCCTTCGCCCCCGCAACAAGTCCGCGATGCTCAAGCGCCTCAAGACCGGCAACGACCTGGACCTGATGATTGCCATGGGGACCTGGGCCGGGCAGGATCTGGCCAACAGCTACCACCGGGTGGCGGTGGTGGTGGCGGCGGCGGCCAACCCGATCCAGGCCGGGATCATCAAGAGCGTCGATGATTCCGGCCACGATCATGTTCTCGCCAAGGTCGACCCCGCACGCTACCTGCGGCAGCTGCGGCTGTTTCACGACATCGTCGGCTTCAAACGCCTGGGCGTGGTCTACGACGGCTCCGCTTCGGGGCGGGTTTACGCCAACCTCCAGGATGTGCAGAAGGTGGCGCGGGAGCGGGGGTTCGCGATCCTGGAGTGCCAGGCCCAGGATCAGGGCAACGGCGAGGACGAGGCCGCCGCGGCCCTCTACGCCTGCTGGCAGCAGCTGGCACCGCGTATCGACGCCCTCTGGATCACCGTCCACCGCGGCGAAAACCCCAAGTTCATGCCCGAGTCGCTGGCGCCGCTGTTTGAACACCGGGTTCCCACCTGGACCCGCCGCGGCAGCGACCAGGTGCGGCGCGGGGTCCTGATGAGCATCTCGCGCAAGGAATTCAGGGGGCTGGGGGAATACTACGCCAGCGTGATGGCCAAGATCTTCAACGGCGCCCGCCCCCGCGATCTGGACCCGGTCTACAAGGAGCCCCTCAAGATCGCCATCAACCTGGCGACGGCCGCGCGGATCGGGTACACCCCGCCCCGGGCCATTCTGGCCGTGGCCGACGAGATTTACCGCGAGATCGAATCCGGCCCAATGTCCCCCTAAACTCAGGCTGTCTTCATGGTGCACGCGCACAAGTCACTTTTTTTTCGCGTCATCGCGATCGCCCTCCTCTTCGGGGGCCTTTTCTGGGTTTTTGACGGCGCCTTTTCCTACTACTACTTCCATCGCGATCTGCGCTTCCTGCTGCTGGAGGGGCCCGAGACCCTTCTGGATGCCATCGTTTTCAAGGTGCCCTACCGGGACCTCTTCACCCGGGTTTCCTTCATGGTGGGCGCTTTCTTGGGCGGGTTGATGGCGGCTTTCTTTATGCAGCGCCTGAAAAAAAGCCAGCTGGAACTCAGCCGCAGCAACGAGGCGGCGCGCGCGATCCTCAACGCCACCGCCGACCAGGCCATGCTGCTGGAGACCGACGGCACCATCGTCGCCTGCAACCAGGTGCTCCTGCGGGACCTGGGCAAACCGCGGCAGGAGGTCATCGGCCGCGACCTTTTTGCGTTCATCCCCCACCACCTCGCCGTCACCCGCCGGGCCATGATCCAGGACGTCGTCGAAACCGGCCTGCCGCGGCAGTTCAGTGACGAGAGCGGCGGGCGCAAACTGGAAAACCGGATTTTTCCGGTTTTCAACGCCGCCGGTCAGACCTCCCGGATCGTCTATTTCGCCCACGACTACACCGAGCGCTGGATGGCCGAGAAGGAGAAGGAAAAGCTCAAGGAGCAGCTGTCGCGCTCGCGCAAAATGGAGGCCCTGGGGCTGCTGGCCGGCGGGGTGGCCCACGATCTGAACAACGTGCTCTCCGGGATCGTCAGCTACCCGGAGCTGATTCTGCTGGATCTGCCCCGTGAAAGCCCGTTTCGCAGACCCATCCTGACCATCCAGGAATCCGGCCAAAAAGCCGCCGCGATCGTCGAGGACCTCCTGACCCTCGCCCGCCGCGGCGTCAACAAGACCGAGGTGGTCAACCTCAACGCCATCGTCCAGGAGTACCTCGGCTCACCCGAGTACCAGAAGCTCAAGATGTTCCACCTGGAGGTCGAGGTGACCTCCGATCTGCATCCGGAGTTGAAGAACATCAACGGGTCGCCGGTTCATCTGAAAAAGACCGTCATGAACCTGGTCTCGAATGCCGCCGAGGCCCAGCCCGATGGGGGGCGGATCCGGATTGCAACCGAAAACCGGCTGGTGGAGAACAGCATTCGGGGCTACGACACCATCCGGCCGGGCGAATACGTCGTTTTGCGGGTGGAAGACCAGGGCATCGGGATCGCCCCGGAGGACATGAACCGGATTTTCGAACCCTTCTACACCAAAAAAGTCATGGGCCGCAGCGGCACCGGGCTGGGGATGGCGGTGGTCTGGGGCGCGGTTCAGGACCACCGGGGCCACATCAACCTGCGCAGCGCCAGAGGCCGCGGCACGACCTTCGAAATCTACTTCCCGGTCAGCCCCAAAAAACTCCACGACAAGCTGGGGGAACTCCCCATGCAGGCCTACCTGGGGAGCAACGAATCCATCCTGGTGGTGGACGACATCCCGGAGCAGCGCGAAATCGCCTCCTCGATTTTAAAAAAACTGGGCTATTCGGTGACCACCGCCAGCAGCGGTGAGGACGCCCTCGCCCAGATGGGCCAGCGTCCGGTGGACCTGCTGGTGCTCGACATGATCATGGAGCCGGGGATGGACGGGCTGGAGACCTACCAACGGGCCATCAAGCTGCACCCGTCCCAGCGGGCGGTCATCGCCAGCGGGTTTGCCGAGGATCGCCGGGTCAAAAAAGCCATGGCCCTGGGCGTGACCCATTACATCCGCAAGCCTTACACTCTCGAGAAGATCGGGCTGGCGGTCAAGGCGGCCCTGGAGAACTGACCGTGGTGCACAGGGGGCGATGGCCGTTGGGGATGGTCCTGCTGGCCGGGGTCTTGTTGCTGGCGGCGGTGCCGGCGGCGCCGGCGGAGAGGGTTTTTCGCGTGGGCTACCTCGAAGGCGGTGTGTACTGGACCTACAGCCAGACGTTGGCCGCGCTGCGCCTGGAACTCCGGCAGCGGGGGTGGGGGCCGCGAATCGCATACCCCGGCGACGCTCACTTCAGCCCGGGTTGGGAAGCGCAGCATGAGGCCGAACTGGCGCGCTGCGCCCGGCGTTTGATGGTCCGCGGCGACCTGGACCTGATCCTGGCCGCCGGCAGCGCCGCCACCGCAGCCCTGTTGGCGGCCAACAACGGCCGCACCCCGATCGTGGCCATGGCCGTCGCGGATCCGGTCAGGTCCGGTTTCGTGGTCAGCGAAACCGATTCCGGAATCGACAACTTCACCGTGCGTATCGTTCCCGGGCGCTACCGGCGGATGTTCGAGATCTTTCACGCCGAGGTGGGGTTCGAGAAGCTCGGCCTGATGTATCACGACTCGGAAAACGGCCACCAGTACGCCAACCTCGACGACGCCCGCGAGGTGGCCGGCGAACGGGGTTTCGCCATTCTGAGCCATCCCGGGTTGAGCCGCGCGGAAACCACCGCCGAGTGTTTGGCCGGTCTCCGGAGCCTGATCGCCCGGGGCATGGATGCCTTTTTTATCCCCCCCCTGCTGTGCTTCGACTGGTGCCAGTCCGACGTCGACCGGCTGCTCGACCTGCTGGCGGCCCACCGCATCCCGACCTTTGCCCGCGAAGGCCAGCGCATGGTGCAGGCCGGCGCCCTGATGGGATTTGCCAGCTATGATTTCAGCGGTCGGGGCCGGTTTCTGGCCGAGCGCGTGATCCGCATTCTGGAGGGGGCCCTGCCGCGGGCGCTGCCCATGGTGGACCATTCGATGCCCAGGATTTCGCTCAACCTGGCGGTGGCGAGAAAAATCGGCTTCGATCCCTCCTTTGACCTGCTGCGGTCCTGCGACGCGTTTTTTGACGACATCAGCCCGCCGGCCGACCGTCTGGTGAAATAGGGTGCGCCGGGCGCCGCCCTCAATCCGGGAAAGCCCCCGGCAGCTGCCCTCGCCCATGAAATTTCATGCCCAAACCACGCTGGTGGCGCTCGCCATTCTCTGCACCGCCCTGTTGCTCAGCAGTTTTCTCAGCCTCGCCGCCTTTGAGAAGATCTACGCCGCCGCGTTGATTTCTACCTCCGAGGTTGCCGCCAAAAGCCTGCAGCAGAAAATCGAAACCGCCCTGAGGTTCGGCAAGCCCCTGGGCAGATTCACCGGGATGGACCGTCTTCTGGTCGATGGGCTGGAATTTTCCCCTGAAATCACCGGCGCCGGGGTCACCGACCGCGACGGCTGGATCCTCTACCACACCGACCCCGCCCGGGTGGGTCAGCGTCTCCCTTGCCCCCCGTTCCTGGATGCGTCTTTCGCCGCCGGCGCCACCCGCCGCAGCGGCGAGGTTTACATCACCACGATGCCCTTGCGGCGTCGGGCGCACGATCCGGTCGGGGTCCTCCACATCACCTTCACCCGCAGCCCCCTCCAGGGCCGGCTGAAAGACATGGCCCTCCAGACCCTGGACGATCTTGTGCCGCTGCTCTCCGGTGCCGCGCTGCTGCTGACCGCGCTGCTGCTTTTTGGCCTCACCAGGCCCTTGAATCGCCGGTTGCTGAGGCTTTGCGGGTGGCTCGAGACCCTTGGGCGGCCGGGCTGGGAAGCCCCCCCGGGCTATCCCGCCGCGGAGGAGGCCAGATCCGCTGTTCATCGCCGTCTCCCGCGTTATGAACCCGATCAACTGGCCGTGTGCCTGGCGCACTTTGCGCGCCATGCGAACCGGACCCTGGCGAAGGCGGCGGCGCTGCAGGCCGAGGTTGAGGCCCTTGAAGGGCGGCTGGCAGCCCTCGAAGGCCGGCGCCACCCGGCGCCCGGCGACGGTGCCGGCACGCCCAGCGGGAAACGCACGCGCGGGGAGTCGTCCGCGGGCACCCAGCGGAAGGCGCCGTGAGCCACCTGGATATCAGCCTGCGGACCCGGATTTTCCTGGTGGTGATGCTGGTGATCGTCGCCGCTCAGGTGTTCAGCGCACACCGCAGCGTGGCCCGCTTCCAAAACGGCTATCTCAAGGCCCTGGAAGAACAGTGCCGGCGGCTGGGGGCCTTTCTGGAGCGGGATTTTGAGCACGTTCTGGGCCTCGGGGTGCCGCTGACCCGCCTGGCGCGGCTGGAGCAGAGCCTGGGCGCGGTGCTGGCCGCCACCCCCGAATTGGCCTTGATCGCGGTCTCTGATGCGGCCGGCAACCTGGTCTGCGCGGTGGAAGCGAGAGGCGCGCCGGGGTCCCGCGGGGGATCCGCGGGAGTCCCGCCGATCGCGCCGGAGACGTTGCTTCAGCTGCGTCGCCACGGGATTTCGGCGGACGCCCTGGAGACCCGCCTGCCGCTTCGGGCACCCGGCCGGACGCTCGTAGCCGGGCACTTGCATCTGCGCCTCTCGCCGGAGCTTCTGCTGAAACGGTCCCGCGCGATTTGGCTGGACATACTGACCATCACACTGGTCTCCCTGCTGGTGACCTTCGAGGCCTTGACTTTTTTTGTGGCCGAGCGCATCGGGCGTCCGCTGGACCGGGTGCTGGCGGCGGTCAACCGCTCGATTTACCGCCAGACTGCGGTCGCCGACCCGGCCGGGGACCTGACGCCCGCTCTCGGACGGATGATTTCGGCCTTCAAGGGCGGCATGCAGCGCTACCTGAGAGCGCTAGCGCCATTGAAAGACCTGCGGCGACGGGTCCGAGCCGCCGGCCGGCGGCTTGACCGGCTCGCTGCCCGGCCCCCGGCGCCGAGGGCCGCGGACGGTGGTGCAGCCGCCGGCCCAGTCGACCTGCCAACCACCGTCACGGCCCTGCAGCGGCAGGCCGCAAGTCTCAGCGGCCGCTTGGCGCCAGCCGCTCTTCAGGCGCTGCCCGCGGACCGCCGCCGGGAGCCGCGCGACGCCCAGCCGAAGCAGATTCCCTACGGTTGGATCCGGCCGCTGATCTTTCTCTTCATTGTCGCCGATGCCTTCTGCATCTCCTTTTTCCCCCTGTATGTCGAAACCCTCTATGCCCCCGTTCGGTGGCTGCCCCGGGAGGTGGCACTGGGGCTCCCGATTTCGGTTTTCATGGCGGTCTTCGCCTTCAGCATGCCGCTTACCGGCAGCTGGTCGGAGCGCGTCGGCTGGTGCCGGCCGCTGCTTACGGGCATCGTCTTGAATGCCGCCGGCCTGCTGCTGACCGCCGCTGCGGGCAGCATCGCGCAGCTGGCGGTTTTCCGGGCGATCACGGCGCTGGGCTTCGGGATGGTGTTCATGGCCTGCCAGCGTTTCGTGATCGACAACACCTCCGTGCGCGAGCGTGCGGTGGGCATGGCGGCTTTCCTGGCGGCCTTTTTCGCCGGCGATATCTGCGGCACCGTGATGGGCGGGGTGCTGGCCGACCGTATCGGCTACCGCAGCATCTTTCTGCTCAGCGCCGGGGTCTGCCTCCTGGCCCTGGCGCTGGGGGTGCTGCTGTTCGGGCGCGCCCGGCCGTTGCCCCCCAAACCCGCCGTTTCGCGTGGCTGGCCCCTGCGCGGCGCCCTGAAGGTGCTGCTGGACCGCGAATTTTGCGCGGTGGTCTGGCTGCAGGCGATCCCCGCCAAGATCGTCCTGATCGGGGTCTTGTTCTATTTCGTGCCCCTTTACCTGCGCCAGGCGGCCGCCTCCCAGGGGGACATCGGCCGGGTGATCATCTGCTACGGACTGGCCATGGTTTTTCTCGGCCCGCTCTTTTACCGCTGCTTCGATCGTCCGGCCTACCGCAAATACTACATCTTCGTCGGCGGACTGCTGACCGCCCTTGCGCTGTCGGTTTTCCTTTTTTTCTCCGGGGTGGGGGCGGCGGTCTTTCTGGCCGCGATGCTGGGTCTGGCGCACACCTTTTCGGTGTCCTCGCAGGCCGCCTTCATCACCGAAACCCGTGTGGCCAAAGCCATGGGGGAGGGGGTCGGGATGGGGCTCTTTCGCTTCTGGGAGCGGGTCGGCAACGTGGCCGGGCCGCTGGTGGTCGGCGGGTTGATCAGCAGGCTGGGTTATGAAAGCGCGATGGTCGTTCTGGCGGCCTTTTTGCTGGTGGCCAGCCTGGGCTATCTCGCGGTGATTGGCGCGCCTTGGCGCTTGCGGGCTCAGGCCAGCAGGCTCAGATAAATCTCCTCACCGCTTGCCAGACCCAAGAGGGCCATCACCTCCCCGGGCAGGGCGGCGTCGGCGCCGCGGACCCGGACCGGGTACTGCCCGCCGAAAAAACGGTCCCCGCGCATGAACCCCAGCAACGCCGACTGCTGGCAGCTGGCGCGGTCGGTTTGCGACACCCGGTAAAAGCGGCCGTTTTTCACGATGCTGATCTCCGCCAGGGGTGCTTCGTAGTGCAGCGCCCCGTCCATGGGGTCCACCCGCCGGTTGTAGCTGAAGCCGACCTTCTCCAGGATGCGCTGCTCCGGTTTTGCCGACTCCAGCACCTGGTCCTGGTTGCGTTGCAGACCGCAGCCCTCGGCAGGCAGGCAGATGGGGGCGGCGGGGTAATGGCGCGGGATGAAATCGCGGCTTCTCTGGCGGGTCAGGGCGAACGCCTCGGCGTAGCGCATGCCGGTGAAACGGCCGCCCAGGGCATCCCAGAAAAAGTTGGAACCATCCGGCGCAACGGGCGCCATCAGCTCCGAGAGCACCGTCGGTTCGAAACGCCGGGGCTGCATCCCCATAAACACGAAGCGGATCAGGCTGATCTGCCTGCCGCGTTTCTCGGGTTTGCCGCGGTAGCGCCGGTCCAGCACCAACCCGCCGATGGCGCTGAGGCCGCCGGTGCGCACCCCCAGGGTCAACTCCTGACCCCGGGAGGTGTCGCGCACCTCAAAAAAATAATGCGGCCTTTGGGGGGTCGCATAGCGCGCGATGATCAGCGAAGTCCCCACCACCTCGCCGCTGGCGACATCCTCCAGAACGAAGAGATATTCAGCGGATGGCGGCGGGTTGGCGGAGAAGGCCTGCAGACTGCGGGCGATTTTTATCGTCAGGATGTCTTCGTCCGGGGGCAGGTTTACCAGCAAAGCCTGGGGCGCCAGCCTCATCAGACTTTCCAGGTCGTGGTGGTCGGCGCTTCGGATGAGAAATCGAATGTTCATGGGTTTGGGGCTACCGTCGCGGCAGAAGGGGTTCAGGACGGGGCAGAGGCCTTTGAGGCCGTAGCTGGGGCGAGGTCGGCGATCCCGAAAGTTCTTGAATTGAGACGGTCAAAAAAGTAGAGTTTCGCAATTTAAAACCTGAAAAATTTTATCCGGTGTGACTCAATACACCGCCCGGCAAGTGAAATCAAGAGCGGCGGCCGCGATGGATGCCTTGAGCCGCGGGCGTGGGCGAGGCTGCCCTCAGAGACACTATTTCGACCGGAAACGGATTGTCCTGATGGACTTTTTTCTTCATGGATGGCTTAAAACATCCGAAATGATAACGGAACAGCACGAGATGGCGGGTTGGGCGGCGGCCCGTCGGGAGCAGGTGCAGCCGGTTTTTCAAGCGGCCGCCGGGTAACTGCGCTGCTTGCACCCGTGGCCGACTTTGCCAAGCTCCGCGGTGGTGTGCGGGTTGATGCCAAGGCAGGTGATAATGGATAAGGTTTTGATCGTCGATGGTGACCGCGAGAACCTGAAGTTTCTCGAGGAAGGCTTCAGCAAGCTGCACCAGTTCAAGGTGCGCACCCTTGCCGACGGGCGCGAGGCCCTGGCGGCCCTCAATCGCGGCAATTTCGCCGTGCTGGTAACCGATCTGCACACCCCGACCATCAGCGGTCTGGAGCTGTTGGCCCACATGACCCAGCAGCACCCCGACACCCCCTGCATCGTCATGTCCGATCATGGCAAACCCTGGTTCAAAAAAAAAATGGACCAGCAGAGTTTTCTCTACCACATCGAAAAGCCCTTTGAACTGGGTGCCCTGGCAACCGCCATCTTCATCGCCTTGAACATCAAGGACGAAGGGATCGCCATCAAAAAGGGCATGGCGATGAGCTCCTTTCTGCCGTTGGTGGAGGTTGAGAAGAAGACCTGCCGCATGGAA